>NZ_JABWRO010000004.1:0-110031 GCF_014268985.1 Pseudomonas sp. RW10S2
GGAGTTCGGGCGGCGCTTCCTGCGCCGCAGCCTGAAACCGATGACGGTCTCAAGCATAGCTTCAGCGGATGGTCAGTGCCTCGAGCTTGCCGCTGTTGCCATAGACATAAATGGTGTCGCCGACCACCAGGGGGCGGGCGCGCAGGCCATCGCTGTCGATACGCTCACGGCCGACGAAGCGACCATCGACCTGGCTGAGCAGGTGCAGGTAACCCTCGAAGTCACCTACCGCGACATAGCTGGAAAACACTTCCGGCGCCGACAGTTGGCGACGGGCCATGGAGTCGTTGGTCCACAGCGCCGAAGACGAACGCTCATCGATGCTCTCGACAGTGCCCGAAGCCTCGCTCACGTAGACGTTGCCAAAGCCCTGGGCGACACCCACATAGCTGGAGGCATCGCGCTGCCACAGCACGCGACCGCTTTCCAGGTCCAGGCCCGCGACGCGACCCTGGTAGCTGGTGACGTAAAGGGTACCACCGGACAGCAGCAAGCCACCGTCGATGTCCACTACACGGTCCAGCTCGGAACGGCCCTGCGGAACGGCCACGCGGGCCTCCCACACCGGCACGCCGTTCTGCGTGTCGACCGCGATCACCTTGCCGGTGGACAGACCAGCCACCGCCAGGCGGTTGGTCACGATCGGCGCGCCGGTACCACGCAGCGTGAGCACTGCTGGCGAACTCTCGTAGATCCAGCGGCGATCACCGGTGTTGAAGTCCAGGCCGATCAGACGGTCGTCCTGGGTCTGCACCACCACCACGTCACCGTTGGTCGCTGGCGGAGCCAGCACTTCGCTAGTGACGCGCGAGCGCCAGCGCTCTTCACCGGTGCTGGAGTCCAGTGCGATGACTTCACCCTTGAGGGTGCCCATCATCACCAGGCCGTAACCCACGCCGACAGCGCCGGAAACCGGTACGTCCAGGTCCTTCTTCCACACCACGTCACCGTTGCTGCGGTTCAGCGCGAAGACCTTGCCGTTGACATCGGCAGCGTAGATGCGGTCGTTCTCGATGGCCGGCACCAGGGTGTTGTACTTGTCACCCTGGCCGTCACCGATCGAACGGCTCCACTGTTTCTTGAGCACCACCTCTTCGGTGAACTTGGTCAGTTCGGCCGGGGGCAGTTCCTTCTTGCTGTTGCTGCTGCAACCCGCGGCCAGCACGGCCAGGGCGAGCACTGCTGCTTGTTTCCAACCGGTCACTTCACGCGTCCCCTTTGGCCAGGTCATCCAGCTTCAGTTGCAGGCCACCGATCGCGGCGTCGTCGGACAGCGCGGCCTTGGCTTTTTCATACGCACCGTGGGCATCGTCGGCACGGCCCAACTGGACCAGCAAGTCACCCTTGAGCTCCTCACGACTGGCCAGGAACGCCTTGTCGGCGTCACCGTCGAGCAGCTTGAGGGCCTCCTCGGCCTTGTCCTGGGCAGCGAGCACACGGGCCAGACGCTGGCGCGCGATCTCGCCGAGGGTGGCATCGGCCGGCTTGTCCATCACGCTCTTGAGCTCGGCGGCGGCGTCGTCCAGCTTGCCGCTGTCGACCGCGACCTTGGCCACGAACAGGCTGCCGTACTGGGCATAGGCCGAACCGCCAAATTCGCTCTTGAGCTTGCCGGACAGCTCGGCGACCTTGGTCGCATCCGGCTTGCCGTCAGGCGTCAGGGTAGTTTCCAGCAACGCCTGGTACAGCGCCGAAGCGCCTTGCGACTGGTTGCTCTGGTACTTGTGCCAGGCCTGCCAGCCCATCACCACCGCAGCGGCGAGCAGGGCACCGGTCAGCAGCGGCTTGCCGTTGCGGTTCCACCAGTCCTTGGCTGCGGCCAGGCCATCATCATCGGTACTCGACACCCCAATACTCCTTTTCAGCAATTCGGCTGTTTGACCGCTTCACGCCTGCGCGAGAGCAGCTTGCAGGTGCTCGGCCAGAGCATCCCAGGCAATGTTCTGTTGTTCGCCCTGGCCACGCAGGGGCTTGAAACCTACCACTTGTTGCGCCAGTTCGTCGTCCCCCAGGATCAGGGCAAACAGCGCCCCGCTCTTGTCGGCCTTCTTGAACTGGTTCTTGAAGTTGCCGCCACCGGCGTTGACCGCCAGGCGCAGGCCCGGCAGACGATCGCGCAGTTGCTCGCTGATCTTCAGGCCCGCCAGCTCCGCCTGCTCGCCGAAGGCGCACAGGTAGACATCCAGCGTACGGCTGATCGACTCGGGCACCTGGCCCAGCGTCTCGATCAGCAGCAGCAGTCGCTCGATACCCATGGCGAAGCCCACGCCAGCCGTCGGCTTGCCGCCCATCTGCTCGACCAGGCCATCGTAGCGGCCACCAGCACAGACAGTGCCCTGGGCACCGAGCTTGTCGGTGACCCACTCGAACACGGTCTTGCTGTAGTAGTCCAGGCCACGCACCAGCTTGGTGTTGATCACGAACGGGATACCGGCAGCGTCGAGGCGGGCCTTCACGCCCTCGAAGTGCACGCGGGACTCTTCGTCCAGGTACTCTTCGAGCTTCGGTGCGCCCACCAGAGCGGCCTGGGTGCCTTCGTTCTTGCTGTCGAGGATGCGCAGCGGGTTGCTCTTCAGGCGACGCTTGCTGTCGTCGTCCAGTTGATCGATACGCTCGCTGAGGAACTCGACCAGCGCGTCGCGATAGCGCGCACGGGCTTCGCTAGTGCCCAGGCTGTTGAGTTCGAGTGTGACCGCGTCCTGGATACCCAGGCGCGCCCAGAGGCGCCAGGTGAGCAGGATCAGCTCGGCGTCGATGTCCGGACCGGCCAGGTTGAACACCTCGACGCCGATCTGGTGGAACTGGCGATAACGCCCCAGTTGTGGGCGTTCGTGGCGGAACATCGGGCCGACATACCAGAGCTTCTGTACCTGGCCATTGCCGATGATGCCGTGCTCGAGCACCGCACGCACACACGCGGCAGTGCCTTCCGGGCGCAAGGTCAGCGAGTCCTTGTTGTCCTGGAAGGTGTACATCTCTTTTTCGACGATATCGGTGACTTCACCGATCGAGCGCTTGAACAGCTCGGTGAACTCGACGATCGGCGTGCGGATCTGGCTGTAGCCGTAGCCGTCCAACAGGCCGGCCACGGTGCCTTCGAAGTAGCGCCACAGGGGCGACTGCTCGGGCAGGATGTCGTTCATGCCACGGATGGCTTGCAGCGATTTGCTCACGAAAAGTCCTTACGAATCTGTGTATCAGCCGCGGGCGATCAGCGCCGCGTCGGCCTCGACCTTCTCGGCCGCTTTCTGGCGGATGAGCTTTTCCAGCTCATCGACCAGGTTGTCATTGGTCAGCTTCTGCGCCGGCTTGCCATCGATGTACACCAGGTTGGGGGTACCACCGGTCAGGCCGACGTGGGATTCCTTGGCTTCGCCCGGGCCGTTGACCACGCAGCCGATCACCGCGACGTCCAGCGGCACCAGCAGGTCTTCCAGACGCCCTTCCAGCTCGTTCATGGTCTTGACCACATCGAAGTTCTGCCGCGAACAGCTCGGGCAGGCGATGAAGTTGATGCCACGGGAACGCAGGTGCAGCGACTTGAGAATGTCGTAGCCGACTTTCACTTCCTCGACCGGATCGGCAGCGAGGGAGATGCGAATGGTATCGCCAATGCCTTCGGCAAGCAGCATACCGAGGCCGACAGCGGATTTCACCGTCCCCGAACGCAGGCCACCGGCTTCGGTGATGCCCAGGTGCAGCGGCTGCACGATCTGCCTGGCCAGCAGGCGGTAGGCTTCGACGGCCATGAACACGTCGGAGGCCTTGACGCTGACCTTGAAGTCCTGGAAGTCGAGGCGGTCAAGGTGCTCGACATGGCGCAGCGCCGACTCCACCAGCGCTGCCGGGGTCGGCTCGCCGTACTTCTTCTGCAGGTCCTTTTCCAGCGAACCCGCGTTGACGCCGATACGAATCGGGATACCACGGTCGCGAGCGGCATCGACCACCGCGCGCACACGGTCTTCGCGACCGATGTTGCCCGGGTTGATGCGCAGGCAGTCAACACCAAGCTCGGCGACGCGCAGGGCGATCTTGTAGTCGAAATGGATGTCGGCGACCAATGGCACGCTGACCAATTGCTTGATCTTGCCGAAGGCTTCGGCCGCGTCCATGTCCGGCACCGAGACGCGGACGATGTCGACGCCAGCATCGACCAGGCGCTGGATCTGCCCAACGGTGGCGGCGACATCATTGGTGTCGGTGTTGGTCATGCTCTGTACCGCGATGGGTGCATCACCACCCACCGGCACATTGCCGACCCAGATTTTGCGGGATTCGCGACGTTTGATCGGAGATTCGCCGTGCATGACTTACTGTCCCAACTTCAGGCGAGCGGTCTCGCCACTGGTGAACGGGGCGACATCGACGGCCTGACCGTTGTAGCTGACCTGAGCGCCGCGGGCAAAGCCCAGGCGGACCGCGAACGGCGGCTTGCCGGTCAGTTCCAGGCTGTCACCCTTGCGCTTGATCGCGCTGAACAGCACCTTGCCGTTGCCATCGGTGACCTGGGTCCAGCAATCGGCGGTGAATTGAATGGCGATCTTCCCATCGCCCGCAGCAACCACGGCAGGCTCGCTGGCAACTGGCGCAGTCGGTACGGCGTGGGTGGCCGGTGCGGTTGGTGCGGGCGCGGTGGCGGGCGCGTGCGTCTGGGCAGGAGCCTGGGCAACCGGAGCGGCTGGAGCGGCGGCGGATGCTGCGGTGCCCGGGGTGCCCTGTTCAGCAGCCTCGGCGGCAGCTTCGGTCGTAGCCTGCTCAAGCGGCAGTGGCGCGCTCTCTGGCTGCTGGCCCGCAGTCACGGCCTGATCTTCCGGCTCATCGAGCGGGTGGATCTGCGTGGTGCCGTCGGCGCTTTCGACCTCGACATGCTCCAGGGCGATCTTGGCCAGGTCCTTGCCACGCAGGCTGCTCTGGTCCTGCCACCAGAAGAACCCGCCACCGACCACGGCCACCAGCAGCAACAGGCTGACGACACGCAGAATATTGTGCGAAAGGCGCACTGGCTCCTCGATACGACCAAGGGCATGTACTTCGCTGCCCTTGGCGTGAGTCCCGGTGATCTGGTCGAAAGCCTCGACGAGCGGCGCCTGGTCCATGTCCATGAGCTTGGCGTAAGCACGGATATAGCCGCGCGCGAAGGTGTGTCCGGGAAGCTTGTCGAAGGCGCCGGTTTCCAGGTTGTTCAGCGAAGTGACCGTGAGATTCAGCTTACGGGCGACCTCGGCCTGCGACCAGTTCCGGTTCTCGCGGGCCTGGCGCAAGATATCACCTGGATTCTGCTGAATCGCTGCTGCTGCTTCGGGGTGCGCGGCTTTCATCGTTGCTCCGACAGGTATTGCTGATATTCCGGCGTACCGGGATAAAGTCGTTGTAATTTCTGGCCCAGCTCGGCTGCGGTGCCGTGCTCTTCGAAGACTCGGGCGAGGCGGCTGCCCAACAGCAGGCTGCGAGCGTCGTGATCGCCATGCTGGCTGAAGCGCTCGAAATAGTCCCGGGCCGGCACATAATGCCTGTTTTCGTAGGACAACTCAGCCATTTCCAGCAGCGCTCGTGGTTGCCGCTGATCGAGCTGCAGGGCCTTGTCCAGGTATTCGTGAGCCTGCTCGCGACGCCCTTGCCTGAGGGCGGTCAGGCCAAGGTTCTCGTATACCCGGGAACGTTCAGGATACAGGGTATCGGCAGCAGCTTGGCGAAACATCTGTTCTGCTTGGCGAAAATGCCCCTGAGCATATAGGAAACTGCCGAAGTTGTTGCGAATCCGCGTGTCATTCGGGCGTTGCGACAAGGCTTCGCGGAAATGGCCATCGGCCAGATCGGGCTCGCCCTGGGCCTGGAAGACCAGGGCCAGGGCGGCGTGTGCATCGGCATCGTGGCTGTTCAACGCAAGCGCCCTGGCCAGCGGGGCCTTGGCTTGCTCAGTCATGCCTTGTTGCAAATACCCCAGCCCCAACTGCACATAGGCACGCCCTGCCTCCGCCCTGCCCTGTCGGCTGGACAGCGGATCACCTGCACCGCCGGACACGCAGCCGGCCAGCAGCAAAAGCGACAGCATCGACAGCGCGGCGCGCAGGGTCATCGGCGGCTTCCGTCAGTGGCGCGCAGCGCTGTCTTGCAGCTCGCTGCCATCGGCGTTGATCTGGCGCACGGCGATGTAGCGCTCGCTGCGGCGAGTGCGGTCCATGACCTGCCCCACCAGCTGACCACAGGCCGCGTCGATATCTTCGCCGCGGGTGGTGCGGGTGGTGACGTTGAAGCCGCCGTGGTGCAGCAGATCCTGGAAGCGACGGATCGCATTGTTGCTGGGACGCTCGTAACCGGAGTGCGGGAACGGGTTGAACGGAATCAGGTTGATCTTGCACGGCACGTCACGCAGCAACTCGATCATCTGCGCGGCATGCTCAGGCTGATCGTTGACGTCCTTGAGCAGGGTGTACTCGATGGTGAGCACCCGCTTGCCGCCGAGCGTGGACATATAGCCCATGCAGGACTCGAGCAGCATCTTGAGCGGGTACTTCTTGTTGATCGGGACCAACTGGTTGCGCAGCGCGTCGTTGGGCGCATGCAGCGACAGCGCCAGCGACACGTCGATGTGCTTGGCCAACTCATTGATCATCGGCACGACACCCGAAGTGGACAGGGTGACGCGACGCTTGGAGATGCCATAGCCCAGATCGTCCATCATGATCTTCATCGCGGCGATGACATTGTCGAAGTTCAGCAAGGGCTCGCCCATGCCCATCATGACCACGTTGGTGATAGCGCGGTCGATCTTGGCCGGGACGGTCCCGAAGGATTTGTTGGCAAGCCACACCTGGCCAATCACTTCGGCGGCGGTGAGGTTGCTGTTGAAGCCTTGCTTGCCGGTGGAGCAGAAACTGCAGTCCAGGGCACAGCCGGCTTGCGACGAAACGCAGAGGGTACCTCGGTCGTCGGTGGGAATGTAGACGGTCTCGACGCAGCTGCCGGAGGCAACGCGGACTACCCATTTACGGGTACCGTCGGCGGAAATGTCCTCGCTGACCACTTCCGGGGGGCGAATCTCGGCAACGGCCTCGAGCTTCTCGCGCAAGACCTTGCCGACGTTGGTCATGTCCGCAAAGTCGGACACGCCAAAATGGTGAATCCATTTCATCACCTGACCGGCACGGAAGCGCTTCTCCCCGATCGAGTCGAAGAACTGTTCCATTTCCGGCAGGGTCAGCCCCAACAGGTTGATTTTGCCAGTAGATGTCGTCATGGATTCACCCTCACTCGTAAGCTTTCGCTTAGCGAGTGGTTACCTCGGTAGCAGCGAAGAAGTAAGCGATTTCGCGAGCTGCAGCGGCTTCGGAGTCCGAACCGTGAACGGCGTTGGCGTCGATCGACTCGGCGAAGTCGGCACGGATGGTGCCTGGAGCGGCTTCTTTAGGGTTGGTGGCGCCCATCAGCTCACGGTTCAGAGCGATGGCGTTCTCGCCTTCCAGCACCTGAACGACGACCGGACCGGAAGTCATGAAGGCAACCAGATCACCGAAGAAGCCACGAGCGCTGTGCTCGGCGTAGAAGCCTTCGGCTTCGGCCTTGGACAGCTGCTTGATTTTCGAAGCGACGATTTTCAGGCCGGCTTCTTCGAAGCGAGTGGTGATCTTGCCGATGACGTTCTTGGCAACTGCGTCAGGCTTGATGATGGAGAAAGTACGTTGAACAGCCATGGAAAACTCCAGAATTTGAGTGTTGCGAAAAATTAAACCCGCGAATTATACGCGGGTTCCAGGGGATTGCCTAACCTGCAGAGACGCTCAGTCGGCTTCTTCGATCCAGGCCGCCTGGATGGCCTCGAGCACTTTCTCACCGCCGCGTGACGGATCGTCGCTGAACTCTGGCAAAGCCAGCACCCAACGGTGCAGATCGACGAAATTCACATATTTAGGATCGACGTCTGGCTTGCTTTCCGCAAGCTGGATGGCGATCTCAAGTACATCAATCCATTTCAGGCTCATGCTGAAAACCTCAGTGCGGCGCTTCGGCAGCGTGGTTGAGCGAGTATTTCGGAATCTCGATGGTGAGGTCTTCATCACCCACGATCACCTGGCACGCCAGGCGAGACTGCGCTTCCAGGCCCCAGGCCTTGTCCAGCATGTCTTCTTCCAGCTCGTCGGCTTCTTCCAGCGAGTCGAAACCTTCACGCACGATGCAGTGGCAGGTGGTGCAGGCACACACGCCGCCGCACGCGCTTTCCATCTCGATATGGTGTTCGTGGGCCAGCTCCAGAATGTTGGTGCCTGGCTCCACTTCGACCACCAGCCCATCCGGGCAGAACTTCTCATGCGGCAGGAAAATCACCTGGGGCATCGGTTACTCCTCGATCTCATTCAGGTTGCGCCCGGCCAGTGCGGCTTTGACCGTCGAATCAAGGCGACGGGCGGCAAAGGCATCGGTCACCTGCGACAGACGCTTGGTCTGTTGCTCGATGGCCGCGCCATCGGTGCCGGTGAGCAAATCACGCAATTCTTGCATCTGGAAGGCAATGGCCTCGCGCTCGTCAGCGCTGAGCAGACGCTCGCCGTCGGCATCCAGGGCGCCCTGCACCGCTTCGAGCAAGCGCTCGGCATCGACCTGGTGCTCGCGCAACTGGCGCGCCTGCTTGTCGGAGCCTGCGTGCTCGAAGGAGTCCTTGAGCATACGGGCGATCTCGCCATCGGTCAGGCCGTAGGACGGCTTGACCTGAATGCTCGACTCCACGCCCGAGCCCAGCTCGCGGGCCGCGACGCTGAGCAGACCGTCGGCATCGACCTGGAAGGTCACGCGGATCTTCGCTGCACCGGCCACCATCGCCGGGATGCCACGCAGCTCGAAGCGGGCCAGCGAACGACAGTCGCTGATCAGCTCGCGCTCGCCCTGCAGGACGTGAATCATCATGGCCGACTGGCCATCCTTGTAGGTGGTGAACTCCTGGGCACGAGCCACGGGAATCGTGGTGTTGCGCGGAATCACCTTTTCCATCAGCCCGCCCATGGTCTCAAGACCCAGCGACAGCGGGATGACGTCCAGAAGTAACAATTCGCCACCTTCGCGGCGATTACCGGCCAGGGTGTCGGCCTGGATCGCGGCGCCAATGGCCACGACCTGGTCAGGATCGATCGAGGTCAGCGGAGTGCGGCCGAACAGCGTGCCAACGGCTTCGCGTACACGCGGCACGCGGGTCGAGCCACCGACCATCACCACGGCACCGACCTCTTCCAGCTCGACACCGCTGTCGCGCACGGCGCGGCGGCAGGCCTTGAGGCTGCGGGCGATCAGTGGCTCGATCATGGCTTCGAAGGCGGCACGGCTGAGCTCACCCTGCCAGGCGCCGTGGGCGACGCTGACGGTGTCGGCATCGGTCAAGGCTTCCTTGGCGGCACAGGCCGTCTGCAGCAGTTGGCGCTGGGTAGCCGGGTCGAGATCGGCGGACAGACCGGCCTGCTCGATGATCCAGCCAGCGATGGCGTGATCGAAGTCATCGCCACCCAGGGCAGTGTCCCCCCCCGTGGCCAGCACTTCGAAGACGCCCGCGGTCAGGCGCAGGATCGAGATATCGAAGGTGCCGCCCCCCAGGTCGAAGATCGCCACCACGCCTTCAGCGTTCTGGTCCAGGCCATAGGCCACGGCGGCAGCGGTCGGCTCGTTGAGCAGGCGCAGCACGCTCAGGCCGGCCAGGCGCGCCGCGTCCTTGGTGGCCTGGCGTTGGGCGTCGTCGAAATAGGCCGGCACGGTGATGACCGCACCCACCAGCTCGCCACCGAGGGTTTGCTCGGCGCGCAGGCGCAGGACCTTGAGAATGTCGGCCGACACCTCCACCGGGCTTTTCGGCCCCTGGACAGTGTCGATGAATGGCATGTGCGATTCACCGCCAACGAAGCGGTAAGGCAGTTGCTCGCCCAGTTGCTTGACGTCCGCAAGACCGCGACCCATCAGGCGCTTGACCGAAAGCACGGTGTTCAGCGGGTCGCTGGAGGCTGCGTCACGAGCTTCCTGGCCGACGTCGCAGTGCCCTGGCAAATAGCGCACGGCGGACGGCAGGATGACATTGCCCTGGGCGTCGGGCAGGGGCTCGCTGCGACCGCTGCGCACTGCAGCGACGAGAGAGTTGGTGGTACCCAGGTCGATACCCACCGCCAGGCGACGCTGGTGCGGCTGGGGGCTCTGACCGGGTTCGGCGATCTGCAGTAGGGCCATGCTTATCTGAATACCTTAGGCGTCATCACGGGCAACGCCGGGGTTAATCGTCGAGGCGCTCTTCGAGTTGGCGCACTTCTTGGGCGAGCTTGTCGAGGAACTGCATGCGGCGCATCAGGCGCTCGGCCTTGTCGCGCTCGGCAGCTTGATCCCAGCAGGCGGCGAAATCCTCATTGAGCGTGTCCTGGGCGACCTTCAGGCGCTTCTTGAACACGGCAACACCGTCGAGGTCGGCTTCGTCCTGCAGCTCTTCGAGTTCTTCACGCCACTGCATCTGCTGCAGCAGGAAGTCGGGGTCGTGGACCGTGACTTCCTGGGGCACTTCGTGGCCGCTGACGGCCAGCAGGTAACGCGCACGACGCGGCGCGCTGCGCAGCGTCTGGTAGGCGTCGTTGAGTGCTGCGGACTTTTCCAGGGCAACACGCTGCTCACGCTCGGAGGCGTCGGCAAAGCGGTCTGGATGGACCTCGCGGGCCAGCTCACGATAACGGGTGGCCAGCTTGTCGAGGTCCAGGCGAAAGCCCGGCTGCAGGTCGAACAGGGCGAAATGGCAAGGAGTACCCACGTCAAGCCTCAGACATTGAAGCTTTCGCCGCAGCCACACTCACCGCGCACGTTGGGGTTGTTGAACTTGAAGCCTTCGTTCAACCCTTCCTTGACGAAATCCAGCTCGGTGCCATCGAGATACACCAGGCTTTTCGGGTCGATGATGACCTTCACGCCATGGTTCTCGAACACTTGGTCCTCGTCGGCCAGCTCGTCGACGAACTCCAGCACGTAGGCCAGGCCCGAGCAGCCGGTGGTGCGCACGCCCAGGCGGATGCCTTCACCCTTGCCGCGCCCGTCGAGGGAGCGGCGAATGTGGTTGGCGGCGGCTTCTGTCATGCTGATAGCCATCGGAACTCCTTACCTCGCGGCGACTTAGATCAAGCCTTTCTTCTGCTTGTAATCGCGAACGGCTGCCTTGATGGCATCTTCGGCGAGTACCGAGCAGTGGATCTTGACCGGCGGCAACGCCAGTTCTTCGGCCAGCTGGGTGTTCTTGATGGTTTCGGCTTCGTCCAGGGTCTTGCCCTTCATCCACTCGGTGGCCAGGGAGCTGGAGGCGATGGCCGAACCGCAGCCGTAGGTCTTGAACTTGGCATCTTCGATGATGCCTTGCTCGTTGACCTTGATCTGCAGACGCATCACGTCACCGCACGCCGGGGCGCCGACCATGCCGGTACCGACGTCCGGGTCTTCGGCGTCCATCTTGCCGACGTTGCGCGGGTTTTCGTAGTGGTCGATGACCTTTTCACTGTATGCCATGGTGCAATTCCTTCCTCATCAGGGAGCCGCTCTTGCTGGCGACTGCTTAGTGGGCGGCCCACTCGATCTTGGAGATGTCGACGCCGTCTTTGTACATGTCCCACAGCGGCGACAGTTCGCGCAGTTTGTTCACGGCCTTGCAGACTTCCTGCGCGGCGTAGTCAACTTCTTCCTCGGTGGTGAAGCGACCGAAGGAGAAGCGGATCGAGCTGTGCGCCAGCTCGTCGTTGCGGCCCAGGGCGCGCAGTACATAAGAAGGCTCGAGCGACGCGGAGGTGCAGGCCGAACCGGACGATACGGCGATGTCCTTGAGCGACATCAGCAGCGACTCGCCTTCGACGTAGTTGAAGCTCAGGTTCAGGTTGTGCGGAACGCGCTGGGTCTGGCTGCCGTTGACGTACAGCTCTTCAAGGTCGGAGACCTGCTTGAAGAAGCGATCGCTCAACGCCTTGATGCGCACGTTTTCAGCGGCCATTTCCTGCTTGGCGATGGCGAAGGCCTCGCCCATGCCCACGATCTGGTGGGTCGGCAGGGTGCCCGAACGCATGCCGCGCTCATGGCCACCGCCGTGAATGATGGCTTCCAGGCGCACACGCGGCTTGCGGCTGACGTACAGCGCACCGATGCCCTTCGGGCCGTAGACCTTGTGCGCCGAGAACGACATCAGGTCGACCTTGGTCTTCTGCACGTCGATTTCGACCTTGCCGGCCGACTGCGCGGCATCGACGTGGAACAGCACGCCGCGCGAGCGGGTCAGTTCACCGATGGCGGCGATATCGTTGATCGAGCCGACTTCGTTGTTCACGTGCATCAGCGAGACGAGGATGGTGTCGTCGCGCAGCACGGCCTCGACCATCGCCGGGGTGACGATGCCGTCTTCACCGGGTTCGAGGTAGGTGACTTCGAAACCTTCGCGCTCGAGCTGGCGAGCGGTGTCGAGGACCGCCTTGTGCTCGATCTTGGAGGTGATGATGTGCTTGCCCTTGGTCTGATAGAAGTGCGCGACACCCTTGAGCGCGAGGTTGTCGGACTCGGTGGCACCGCTGGTCCAGACGATTTCGCGCGGGTCGGCATTGATCAGCTCGGCGACCTGGCGGCGGCCATTCTCGACCGCCTCTTCAGCGCGCCAGCCGAACACGTGGGAACGCGAGGCCGGGTTACCGAAGTTTCCGTCGACCAGCAGGCAGTCGGCCATCTTCTGGGCGACGCGGGGATCGACCGGGGTGGTCGCGGAGTAATCGAGGTAGATCGGCAACTTCATTGAGTATCTCCTATCAGGCGTTGGCGTCGCTCGTCGCTGCATCAGTCGACGGCGGACGTCTCAATCTTGTCCAGCTGGGCAACGCGACCGGCGACTCGGCGCAGGTCCTGGCGCTGGGCGACTTCCTGCACCTCGCGGCGCATGACGAGGTCGGACAGGCTGATGCCGCTGAGGAATTCGTGGATCTGCTGGCTGAGGTCGCACCACAGGTGGTGGGTCAGGCAGGTATCACCGGCGTGGCAATCCCCGAGGCCTTGGCAGCGAGTGGCATCTACCGACTCGTTGACCGCGTCGATTACCTGCGCCACCTGGATGGTTTCCATGCCCCGCGACAGCTGGTAGCCGCCACCCGGACCGCGCACGCTGGAAACCAGGCTGCTGCGGCGCAGCTTGGCGAACAGCTGTTCCAGATAGGAGAGGGAGATGCCCTGGCGCTCGGAAATGTCGGCCAAGGATACCGGCCCATGCTGCGCGTGCAACGCCAGGTCGAGCATGGCGGTGACGGCGTAACGGCCTTTGGTAGTCAATCGCATGGCTATGGGTACCACGGGAGTTACAGGATGTGTGCGAGTATGCGATTCCCGAGCATTTAAGTCAACTATAAGACCTAGTGCTTTAGTCGGGCTTGCACGCGGGAAGCGGGCGCGATGATAGCAGACAAGGGGCGCGAGCACACGCCCCGTGTATCAGCCCGGCGTAATCAATGCGACGGAGTGTCGCTCTGCGCAGCCTGCTTGACCTCGGCGAAGTCCTCTTCCGGCAGGGCCGGCAAGGCCTTGGCACAGTAGTCACTGCCCAGGTTGGTCAGCGCCCCGCACATGCCCTCCAGGCGCTCGTCGACCGCCTGCAGGTGGTCGAGCATCTGGCCGATGGCGCGCGCCACCGGGTCGGGCATGTCGCCACTGACGCCGTAGGCATCGAAGCCGATCTTCTCGGCCATGGCCTTGCGCTTGGCCTCGACCTCGCTGTCTTCGGTCTTGACGATGATCCGCCCCGGGATCCCGACTGCCGTGGCACCGGCCGGCACGGCCTTGGTCACCACCGCATTGGAGCCGATCTTGGCCCCGGCGCCCACCGTGAACGGGCCGAGCACCTTGGCGCCCGCCCCCACCACTACGCCGTTTTCCAGGGTCGGGTGTCGCTTGCCCTTGTTCCAGCTGGTGCCGCCGAGGGTCACGCCCTGATAGAGCGTCACATCATCGCCGATCTCGGCGGTCTCGCCGATGACGATGCCCATGCCATGATCGATGAAGAAACGCCGGCCGATGGTGGCGCCGGGGTGGATCTCGATGCCGGTCATCCAGCGCCCGAAGTTCGACACCAGGCGCGCCAGCCACTTGAAGTCGCGCTTCCACAGCGCATTGCCCAGTCGATGCAGCCAGATGGCATGCATCCCGGGGTAGCAGGTCAGCACCTCAAAGGCATTGCGTGCCGCGGGGTCACGATGAAACACACTCTGGATATCTTCACGCAGACGCTCGAACATTGTTTCTAGTCCTTCCGCTTGTGCGCATCACCCCGGGCGACTTTCTGAGTCTCGGTGAGGATGCCGCGCAAAATGCTCATTTCCGAACGATTGACCGAGCTGCGCCCATACAACCGGCGCAGACGCGCCATCAGGTGCTTGGGCTTTTCAGGGTCGAGGAAGCTGATGTCCACCAGGGTCTTTTCCAGGTGTTCGTAGAACAGCTCCATTTCGTCCAGGGTGGCCAGCTCGTCGCTGGCATCGACCTTCTCGACCTTCGCCGGCGCACCTTGCGCCGCCAGCCATGCGGTGCGCACCTCGTAGGCGAGCACCTGGACTGCGGCAGCAAGATTCAGCGAGCTGAAGTCGGGGTTCGATGGAATGTGCACGTGGAAGTGACATCGCTGCAGTTCGTCATTGGTCAGGCCTGCATGTTCGCGACCGAACACCAGGGCGATCTCCTCGCCGGCGGCCGCACGCGCGACGCTCTGCACCCCGCATTCGCGCGGGTCGAGCATCGGCCACGGCATGCTGCGGTCACGGGCGCTGGTACCAATCGCCAGGCTGCAGCCAGCCAGCGCCTGCTCGAGCGTATCGACCACAACGGCACCGTCCAGCACATCGTCGGCGCCGGAGGCACGAGCGCTGGCGTCCGCAGCGGGGAAATCCAGTGGCTGAACCAGCACCAGGCGCGACAAGCCCATGTTTTTCATGGCACGAGCAGCGCCGCCGATGTTGCCGGGGTGGCTGGTATTGACCAGAACAACACGAATATTCTGCAGCAAGGTGTCGAGCTCACGGATGCCTATAAAGGGGGGAACGATCTTACCTAAGCGACGGGCGTAACGCCACGAATGCGAATGTCACCCTTCTGCCGGAACAGTTTTCTGATAGACTATGCGGCTTTCTTCTTTAACATCTCCAGGTGAAACGCCCATGCAGCCTATGCTGAATATCGCCCTGCGCGCCGCTCGCAGCGCCAGTGAACTGATTTTCCGCTCCATCGAACGCCTGGACAGCATCAAGGTCGACGAGAAAGAGGCCAAGGACTACGTCTCCGAGGTCGATCGCGCCGCCGAGCAGACCATCGTCAACGCCCTGCGCAAGGCTTACCCGAACCACTCGATCCAGGGTGAAGAGACTGGCCTGCACGCCGGCTCCGGCGAGGAAGGCAAGGACTACCTGTGGATCATCGATCCGCTGGACGGCACCACCAACTTCCTGCGTGGCGTTCCGCACTTCGCGGTCAGCATCGCCTGCAAATACCGCGGCCGTCTCGAGCACGCGGTCATCGTCGACCCGGTCCGCCAGGAAGAATTCACCGCCAGCCGCGGTCGTGGCGCCCAGCTCAACGGTCGTCGCCTGCGCGTCAGCTCGCGCACCAGCCTGGAAGGCGCCCTGCTGGGTACCGGCTTCCCGTTCCGCGACAACCAGATGGCTGACCTGGACAACTACCTCGGCATGTTCCGCGCCCTCACCGGCCAGACCGCCGGCATCCGCCGCGCCGGCTCCGCCGCCCTGGACCTGGCCTACGTTGCTGCAGGCCGCTTCGACGCCTTCTGGGAGTCGGGCCTGTCCGAGTGGGACATGGCTGCAGGCGTACTGCTGATCCAGGAAGCAGGCGGCCTGGTGAGCGACTTCAACGGTGGCCATGACTTCCTCGACAAAGGCCACATCGTTGCCGGCAACATCAAGTGCTTCAAGGCGGTGCTGACTGCGATCCAGCCGCACCTGCCAGAGAACCTGAAGCGCTGAGCCAAGGCTCCAGATGCAAAAAAAGCACCCCTCGGGGTGCTTTTTTATGCCTGTTTTCCACAACCCTGCCGACCCGCAATGGGGCCGGCACGCAGGTCACTGCCCTGGCTGTGCCTGGCTCAGTATCAGCTTGCCATTCTTGTCCAGCGGGATGGTCGAGCCCGGCTCGTGATCCATCTTCACCACACCCGCCTGATCACCGATGGTGTACTTCACGGTGTAACCCACCACCTTGTCGCTGACGTCGTTGACCGTGTTGCAGCGCGTTTGCGTGGTGGTGTAGGTATCACGCTCCTGCATGCCCTCCTGCACCTTGTTGCCGGCATAACCGCCACCGACCGCACCGGCCACCGTTGCGATCTTCTTGCCGGTGCCGCCACCGATCTGGTTACCCAGCAGCCCCCCGGCCAAGGCGCCCACCACGGTACCTGCGATCTGGTGCTGGTCCTGCACCGGACGCTGGCGCGTCACGGTCACGTCCTTGCACACTTCGCGCGGTGTCTTCACCTGTTGCTTGATCGGCTGTACGTCAGTGACCTGGGCATATTCCGGCCCTTTGTTCACCAAGCTGTAGGTCGCCACAGCACCTCCGGCTGTAACACCGACAGCACCCAAAACCGCACCCACCAGCATTGATTTGTTCACGTGGAATCTCCTGATCATACCCGCGGGACATTGCCCGCCTTCTCCATGCCTTGGAGCAAAAAAAAAGGCGCGAGTTCAACACTCGCGCCTCCCTTTACGCCAAACGGCGCAGGACAAGCCCTTACGGACGGTCGTCCACACCCTCGGCCTTGACCGGCGGGATCAGGTCTTCGCTGTTCAGGTTCAGCCAGATCAGCACCACGTTGGCGATGTAGATCGACGAATAGGTACCCGCCATGACACCGATGAACAGGGCCAGGGAGAAGCCGAACAGGTTGTCGCCACCGAAGAACAGCAGCGCAGCGATCGCCAGCAAGGTGGACACCGACGTGGCGATGGTACGCAGCAGGGTCTGGGTGGTCGAGACGTTGATGTTCTCGATCAGCGAGGCCTTGCGCATCACGCGGAAGTTCTCACGCACCCGGTCGAACACGACGATGGTGTCGTTGAGCGAGTAGCCGATGATCGCCAGCACCGCCGCCAGCACCGTCAGGTCGAAGGTGATCTGGAAGAACGAGAGGATGCCCACGGTCACGATCACGTCGTGAATCAGCGAGACGATCGCCCCCACCGCGAACTTCCACTGGAAGCGAAACGCCAGGTAGATCAGTACCCCGCCCAACGCCAGCAGCATGCCCAGGCCGCCCTGGTCACGCAGTTCTTCACCGACCTGCGGGCCGACGAACTCGACACGCTTGACGGTGGCCGGGTTGTCGCCGCCCACTTTCTGCAGCGCCTGGGCAACCTGATTGCCCAGTTGCGGGTCGTCGCCAGGCATGCGCACCAGCAGGTCGGTGGTGGCACCGAAGCTCTGCACGATGGCCTCGTGGAAGCCGGACTCGACCAGCTCGGCACGCACCGCCTTGAGGTCGGCCGGACGCTCGTAGGTCAGCTCGATGAGCGTACCGCCGGTGAAGTCCAGGCCGAAGTTCAAGCCCTTGTGCCACCAGCTGAACAGCGCCAGTACGGTCAACAGGACAGTGACGGCGAACGCAACGTTGCGCACGCCCATGAAGTTGATGGTTTTCATCGCAGCTCCCTCAAACCCACAGCTTCTTGATGTCACGCCCGCCACAGGTCAGGTTGACCATTGCGCGGGTCACCATGACGGCGGTGAACATCGAGGTGAAAATCCCGAGGGACATGGTGACCGCGAAGCCTTTGACCGGGCCAGTACCCATGGCGAACAGGATGCCGCCGACCAGCAGGCTGGTCAGGTTGGCGTCGATGATCGCGGTGTAGGCACGGTTGAAGCCTTCGTGGATGGCACGCTGCACCGACATGCCGTTTTTCAGCTCCTCGCGAATCCGCGAGAAGATCAGCACGTTGGCGTCGACCGCCATACCCATGGTCAACACGATACCGGCGATACCCGGCAGGGTCAGGGTCGCGCCCAGCAGCGACATCAGCGCCAGCAGCAGCACCATGTTGCCCGTCAGAGCGATGGTGGCGATCACGCCGAAGCCACGGTAGATGGCGATGATGAACAGCGAGACGAACAGCATGCCCCACAGCGACGCATCGACACCCTTGGTGATGTTGTCGGCACCCAGGCTCGGGCCGATGGTACGCTCTTCAGCGAAGTACATCGGCGCTGCCAGACCACCGGCACGCAGCAGCAGGGCCAGTTCCGACGACTCGCCCTGGCCGTTCAGGCCAGTGATGCGGAACTGGCTGCCCAGCGGCGACTGGATGGTCGCCAGGCTGATGATCTTCTTCTCTTCCTGGAAGCTCTGTACCGCCACTTCCTTCTCGACGCCGTCGACGGTCTGCTTGACGTAGCGGGTCACCGGCTTCTGCTCGATGAAGATCACCGCCATGCTGCGACCGACGTTGCTGCGCGTGGCGCGGCTCATCAACTCGCCGCCGTGGCCGTCCAGGCGGATGTTCACCTGCGGACGACCGTGCTCGTCGAAGCTCGCCTGGGCATCGGTGACCTGGTCACCGGTGATGATCAAGCCACGCTCGACCGCAGCCGAACGGTTGCCATCACGGAACTCGAAGACCTCGGTAGTCGCTTTCGAAGCACCTGGCTCAGCGCCGAAGCGGAACTCGAGGTTGGCGGTCTTGCCGAGAATACGCTTGGCTTCGGCCGTGTCCTGCACGCCGGGCAGCTCGACCACGATACGGTTGGCGCCCTGGCGCTGAACCAGCGGCTCGGCCACGCCCAGCTCGTTCACACGGTTGCGGACGGTGGTCAGGTTCTGCTTGATGGAGTATTCGCGGATTTCGGCGACCTTGGCCTGGGTCAGCGCCAGACGCAGCACGGAGAGCTCGTTGCGCTCGGTGGTGGTGATGTCGAAATCATTGAAATTCTTGCGGACCAGGGCACGCGCCTGTTCGCGGGTAGCATCGTCGGAGAAGCCCAGCATGATGCTGCCGTCCTGCTGGGGCAGGCTACGGTAGCGCACGCGCTCTTTGCGCAGCAGGGTCTTCACTTCGCCGTCGTAGACCTTCAGGCGGGCACTCATGGCCTTGTCCATGTCCACTTCCAGCAGGAAGTGCACACCACCGGAGAGGTCCAGGCCCAGCTTCATCGGGCTGGCACCCAGGTTGCGCAGCCACTGCGGGGTGGTCTGGGCCAGGTTCAGTGCGACGACGTAGTCGTCACCCAGGGTCTTGCGCACCACATCCTTGGCCGGCAGTTGGTCTTCCTGGTTGGTCAGGCGCACCAGCGCACTGCCCTTCTCGCCCAGGCTGCCACCCTTGACGGTGATACCGGCATCAACCAGCGCCTTGGTAGCGCGGTCGAGGTCGGCCTGGCTCACGTGCAGCGCGGAACTTGCACCGCTGATCTGCACCGCCGGGTCATCCGGGTAGAGGTTGGGAGCGGAATAAATAAAGCCGACCGCCAGTACCACCAGGATCAGCAGGTATTTCCACAGAGGGTATTTGTTCAGCATCACGCCGCCCGTTCAAGACGCGGGGCGCTTTGCGCGCCCCGACTGGAAAAAATGAAACCGGTAACTCAGATAGCCTTGAGCGTACCTTTTGGCAGGGTGGCCGCGATGGCACCCTTCTGGAACTTCAGCTCGACGTTGTCGGACACTTCCAGTACCACGAAATCGTCGGAAACTTTGACAATCTTGCCGGCGATACCGCCGTTGGTGACCACTTCATCACCCTTTTGCAGTGCGCTGAGCAGGTTTTTCTGCTCTTTGGCGCGCTTGGCCTGCGGGCGCCAGATCATCAGGTAGAAGATGACCAGGAAGCCGACCAGGAAGATCCACTCGAAGCCGGTACCAGCTGGGCCGGCGGCAGGGGCTGCAGCGTCCGCGTAAGCGGCGGGAATCAGAAAGCTCATGTAGCACTCCAGTTGCTGAATTTAGTTATGTGTGCGAACAGTCAGTCCAAAGGCGGAACGGGAAGTCCGCGCTTGGCATAGAAGGCGTCGACAAAGGCGGCCAATTTACCCTGTTGAATAGCCTCGCGTAAACCGGCCATCAAGCGCTGGTAATGGCGCAAGTTGTGGATGGTATTCAGCATGCTGCTCAACATTTCGCCGCACTTGTCCAGGTGATGCAAATAAGCGCGGGAGAAGTTGGTGCAGGTATAGCAGTCACAGGTCGGATCCAGCGGCGAATCATCGTGGCGATGGAACGCATTGCGGATCTTGATCACCCCTGTATCGACGAACAGATGGCCGTTGCGCGCGTTGCGCGTGGGCATCACGCAGTCGAACATGTCGACGCCGCGGCGCACACCCTCAACCAGATCTTCCGGTTTGCCTACCCCCATAAGGTAACGAGGTTTGTCAGCAGGCATTTGTGCCGGCAGGTAATCCAGCACCTTGATCATCTCGTGCTTGGGTTCACCCACCGACAGGCCGCCGATGGCCAAGCCGTCGAAGTCGATGTTGACCAGCGCTTCCAGCGAGCGCATGCGCAAGTCCTGGTACATGCCGCCCTGAACGATGCCGAACAGTGCCGCGGTGTTGTCGCCGTGGGCGTTCTTCGAGCGCTGGGCCCAGCGCAGCGACAGCTCCATGGAGGTGCGCGCCACGTCGTGCTCGGCCGGATATGGCGTGCACTCGTCGAAGATCATCACGATGTCCGAGCCCAGGTCACGCTGTACCTGCATCGACTCTTCGGGGCCCATGAACACCTTGGAGCCGTCTACCGGCGAGGCGAAGGTCACGCCCTCTTCCTTGATCTTGCGCATCGCACCCAGGCTGAACACCTGGAAGCCGCCGGAGTCGGTGAGAATCGGGCCTTTCCACTGCATGAAGTCGTGCAGGCCGTTGTGCTTCTTGATCACCTCGGTGCCCGGGCGCAGCCACAGGTGGAAGGTGTTGCCCAGGATGATCTCGGCGCCAATGGCCTCGATGTCCCGCGGCAGCATGCCCTTGACCGTGCCATAGGTGCCCACCGGCATGAACGCCGGGGTTTCCACGGTGCCACGGGGGAAGGTCAGCCGACCGCGACGGGCCTTGCCGTCGGTGGCCAGCAGTTCGAAGGACATTCGACAGGTGCGACTCATGCTTGATCCTCGGGGCCGCGCGGCGCCGGATTGCGGGTGATGAACATGGCATCACCGTAACTGAAGAAGCGGTATCCCTGCTCGACCGCCGCGGCGTACGCGGCCATGGTCTCGGGATACCCCGCAAAGGCCGAGACCAGCATCAGCAGCGTGGACTCGGGCAAATGGAAGTTGGTTACCAGGGCATCGACCACATGGAACGGCCGGCCGGGGTAGATGAAGATGTCGGTGTCGCCACTGAACGCCTTGAGCACGCCATCGCGCGCGGCGCTCTCCAGCGAACGCACGCTGGTGGTGCCGACCGCGACCACCCGCCCGCCACGGGCGCGGCAAGCCTCGATGGCATCGACCACCTCCTGGCTCACTTCGAGCCACTCTTTATGCATGTGGTGGTCTTCGATCTTGTCGACCCGCACCGGCTGGAAGGTGCCGGCGCCCACGTGCAGGGTGACGAAGGCACGCTCGACGCCCTTGGCGGCGATCTGCGCCAGCAGCGCCTCGTCGAAGTGCAGGCCCGCCGTGGGTGCAGCAACCGCACCGGCACGCTCGGCGTACACGGTCTGGTAGCGCTCACGGTCGGCGCCTTCATCCGGGCGGTCGATATACGGCGGCAGCGGCATGTGACCGACGCGATCGAGCAGTGGCAGCACCTCTTCGGTGAAGCGCAGCTCGAACAGCGTCTCATGGCGCGCGACCATCTCGGCCTCGCCACCGCCATCGATCAGCACCGTGGCGCCGACCTTCAGTGCCTTGCTGGCACGCACATGGGCCAGGACCCGATGGCTATCGAGCACGCGCTCGATCAGCACTTCCAGCTTGCCGCCGGAGGCTTTCTGACCGAACAGCCGCGCCGGAATCACCCGAGTGTTGTTGAACACCATCAGGTCGCCCGGGCGCAGGTACTCGAGCAAATCGGTGAAGCGCCGATGCGCCAGCTCCCCGCTCGGCCCGTCAAGGACCAGCAGACGGCTGCCATGGCGCTCGGCCAGAGGATGGCGGGCGATGAGGGAATCGGGGAGTTCGAAGGAAAAATCGGCGACGCGCATGATCGTGTTCGGCTTGGCAGGGCCGGGAAGTTTAGCCCAATGCATGAAAATTGACCATGAAAGCCGATTGACCGACTGCAGGAGCCTCTCTATACTGCGGCGCCACAAGCCCTGATGGCGGAATTGGTAGACGCGGCGGATTCAAAATCCGTTTTCGAAAGGAGTGGGAGTTCGAGTCTCCCTCGGGGCACCAAGATCCAGAAAAAACCGACCTTATGGTCGGTTTTTTTGTGGCCGGGATTCAGGGCCTGAAAGCGGTAAGCGTCAGCGGAAATCGCCCTCTTCTCATCTCGCCCTGGTCGTAGTGGGCATATCGGGGCGGCGAACCGCGACGAACACTGGCAATGCCGATGCCACCCAGACAGTCAGTGGCTTCGCGGGTAAACCCTTTAGTGATTTACGTGCCAACTCGGAAACTGTTTGTGGGCTGCCTAGACGGCAGTGAACGTGATTCATTGGATGGATCGGGCGACCGGACTTTTCTGAGCTGCCTACACGGCAGTGAACCTTGATAGAGCGCGCTCTGGCTCATGCCCGTGTGTTTCTGAGCTGCCTAAACGGCAGTGAACAGCTTGTCGGCACCGGCGGCGCCCGTGTCGTGTTTCTGAGCTGCCTACACGGCAGTGAACGAGGACACCTTCTATGATCGCCCTAGCCTACATTTTCTGAGCTGCCTACACGGCAGTGAACAAGGGCACGGCGGCGGCTGTCGCTTCCGTCAATTTCTGAGCTGCCGTGTAGGCAGCTCAGAAAGACGCCCAACAGGTGAATCCCTGCAACTGTCCGTTCACTGCCGCGTAGGCAGTTCAGGAAAGGAAAAAAAATATCGCCAGGCGGCGGTTGTCTGTTCACTGCCGTGCAGGCAGCTCAGAAACAAGCCCAGCCCCGCACTGGGCCGAGGCCGTAGTTCACTGCCGCGTAGGCAGCTCAACAAAATAGTCGTAGCGAAACTACTTCTGGTTACTCGCCGAGGATGGCACGAACTACACCGTGCTCGCGGCGTTTCGACAAGCCCGTGGCTGCAAGGAGTCGTATCGCAGCCTTTAACGTCGGCTCAGTGCCAAACGTGCAGCGAACAGTACAAAGACCATACCTGTTACTCGATCCATCCATTTGATGAGGTTTCCTTTGCGCAGGATGCCTGCAAAGGATTGTGTCGCACTGATCAACCCCACCGCCCAGATCAACCCCAGCAGCACATGAATGCCCACAAGCCCGAAGGTCCATGCAATCAATGGCTGGCCTTGCGGAATGAATTGCGGCAGGAACGACACGTAGAAAATCCCGACCTTGGGATTGAGCAGATTGCCCATCATGCCCTTGAGAAACCAGTTCGCTGCCGGTCTCCCCTCAGCCTCGGCAGGCGCCAGCGACTGGCGTGGGCGCAGGAGCATGTTCACGCCCAACCATGCCAGATAGGCAGCGCCACAGTACTTGAGGATGTCGTACGCCAGCTCGGAGACGGCGATCAATGCGCCAAGGCCGAAGGCGACCGCCGCGCCCCAAAGCAGGCAACCGGCGTTGATGCCCAGGGCCGCGCGCAGTCCCTGCTTGCGTCCTTCGACGGCGGAGGTTCTGAGGATCAGGGCGGTGTCGAGGCCGGGGGTTATCGTCAGCAGGGTAGCCGCGAGCGTGAAGGCAATCAGATTGTCGGCGATGGACATGGGGGCTCTACCTGACGGGAAGTTGCCCTAGATTAGCTTGGGCGCAGCTTTTTTCGTTGTGGATAAGTGGCTCGATTTTCAGTTTTTCCCCATTCCCTGTAGTCCGTTTCCCAAACATACTCTCGGCCGCCTAAAGCCGTTGCGGTGCCATGGGGCGCGTTCTAGTCTCGCCCGGTCGTTGCTCATCAACGACCGGCTATGACAGGCCGAATCAGCATTGCAACTCACACGGCTTCGCTTTTATGGCGGCTGTAGGTGGGGCACCTTCGGGTGCGCCGGGTTTCCTTGCTGACCGGTCTGTCAACCTGCTTACAGCTGCCACCCTCTTGTTTGACAGCAATGGTGGTGGTCCCTTCATCAGCGAGGAGTTCACCATGTTAAAGATCGTCCCCGATCCCCCTTTCTCCCCCGAAAATCCCCACGCACTCGAAGACCTCGTCCTCCAAATCATCGAACACCTCACCTGCGCCCTAGCCATCACCCATCACAGCACCGCCTTCACCCTCGGCTCCCCCGCCCAGCCCCTGACCATCGCCACCGCCCACGAAGTCGATGCCGCTCTGACGCTGGCGGAAACCGCACTGAGCAGGATCCAGGTCCGTCACTGAAGGAGCATCGAACATGAGCGATACCACTGCAGGCGTCACCGAGTTCGGTTACGGCGATGGCGACAAGCCGCTGTTCCGGGTCGAGCCCGGGCATGATTCGAAACTGGCAATGGAACAGGCGTCGGCAATGATGGCCTGCGCCAAGCGCATGACCTTGCTCGCCTCCACCGATGGCGAAGCCGACCTGGGCTGGGCTGCGCACTTGCTGTGCGACATGGTCAAGGCGGTGATGGATGACGTGGAGATAGGGCGCGGACGGGAAAGCCGCTAGGTCAGAGCCGCATTGTCGATAGGTGGGGCTGCACGTAGCCCCGGCCTATTGAGTCGCATCGGCTACACAGGCTGTGATTCAGTCGCTTGGGCGAACCGCTGGCTTCGCACCAGCAGTACCAAACTCCACACTTTAACGGCTTCCGTGACAACTCCCAGTAGAAAAAGCAGCCAGGGTGCTGGCGTAACAAGGATGTTGGGCCATAGGAAGGCGATAGGTATCGAGGGAAGCAGGATCATTCGAAATGGCGCCTGGGCCAGGCCGACATAGGCCGCAACACGCACACCTTTGATAAACAGCAAACCACTGGCGACTACCGAGAGATGCACCGCTACGCCTGTAAGGCCGATAAACAATGCCAACTCACCATGCTCGCGTGACAAGGCCACAATGCTTTGCAGATCATCCCAAAATGGAATCCGACCACGGCGAATACTGGCGACTGCGTAGAGCACGATGATGAGCGCATCCATCGCGCCCCAGCATAATTGGGTGAATCGCTGAAGACGATCGTTCATCAGGGCCAAAAAACACCTCCTTTCTGTTCATAGATAGTGTCCGCGACGACAGGTCGCCAATGCCAAGACTTACCGTCAACAGGCCAATGATCATCAGCCTCGACATAAACCGGTCTAATGTGCCGAATTTCGCCATAGTTACGTTTGGTTGAGCGAAGCGACATCCGCAATTCATGCTCCTCCAGCGGAGTCCATCTCTGTGTGATCGTTCGAACCGTATTCGAGTAATCCTTGCCTTCAGACAAGAACATTCGGTCTTCACCGCGAGACACCAGGAGGTTGGCAGCGAAGGCCAAGGCACTTTTTCCCATATCAACACTGATATCTACTGTTCGCCATTTTCCAGGACCTTCATGCAACACGGAGGTGCTAGGACAACCTGGATTGGATTGGCACCATGACAAATGCGGGTAATGGCCAAGTCCACCGGAGACGAAAGGCCTGAGTGGCCTAGGAGTAATTAACAGCCATCGCCCGTGCTCGACGTGTGCTAGCAAGGTTTCAGTGCAAGACGTACCAGCTCGCAGAGGAGATGAATGAGTACAGGATCGGATCAGCTCATCAAGGCCAACAAGATACTCATCATGCCGAAGAGCGCTTTCAACCCTGCGTCTGGCAAATGTTGGGCTTTCAATTTGCGCAAGATGCTCCGTTTGCACCTTGGTCCACCGGACCAGCTTTTCCATGGCAAACAT
This sequence comes from Pseudomonas sp. RW10S2, assembly GCF_014268985.1. NCBI lineage: Bacteria > Pseudomonadati > Pseudomonadota > Gammaproteobacteria > Pseudomonadales > Pseudomonadaceae > Pseudomonas > Pseudomonas sp. RW10S2. The sequence goes on from NZ_JABWRO010000004.1 coordinate 25,913, forward strand.
TCCAGCGTCGAAACGCCAGTTCTAACCGTTTGCCACTTACCAGATCAGCAGTACACATCCCAAATATCAGTCGGATTTTTCCGCATGCAGCCCGCCATTGACGCTCAGCCCAGAATCCTCTGTGCGGTGGTCGCATTGCGCGCCAGTTCCAGCACCTTGCCTTGCAGAAAGTCCGCGTAGTACTCCTTCAACTCATCAGCCCAACCGGCAACCGGGTCCGCCTCATCCTGCGCGGCGGGAGAATAGACGAACTCGCCAGGGCGGTTGCCATTCAAGGTCAGGCGCCCAAGCGTCAGAACCTCACCGGTCTGGGGGGGCTCCATGTAGATGTAGGCACTGGGCATCAGAAGTCCTCCGGCTTGGCGCGACGTCTGCGCGCTCGGCGGCCACTGGTCTCGTCCTTCAACTCAACGAAGGAGACTGAAGCGTCCTCCAGAGGACGGAAAACCTTGTCTGTGAGACCAAGGTTCCACAACACGAGCATCAACGATCTGACACTGACGGATGGATCACCACCTTCGATGCGACGCAGCATCTTCTCGGTAACGCCAAGTCTACTGACGACATCCAGTTGCCGGACACCCTGCTCCAGGCGCGCCGTTTTGACTAGAAGCCCTATACGCTGGAGGCTTGCGTCACAATCTACCGGAAAAAATCTTTCCATAAGCGGCCAAATATGTCCGACTAATTAAAATAAACGGACGATTAAATCCGTTTATCCATAGGGTTGGGTACGCCTAAACATAGCTGAAGAGCCTGCTTATCGAGAACAATCGGATGATTGGCGTCCGTTTATTTTTGAGCTGCGCGGGTCAGAAGAGGTCGACCTGCTGAGCCAACTAAAAACCAACACATAGCAGCTATGGAATTGCTGGTGTTAGACCATCGCCCCATACCGCCCCGCCACCACAATCCGATTTCGACCCGCACTCTTGGCCTGGTACAGCGCCATATCCGCCTCATGCAACCAGGCCTCGGCGCTCTGAAGATGCCCGCCAAAAGGCGCGATGCCGATGCTCAGGCTCAACCCCTGCTCCGGCAATTCAGGATGGCGATAACACTCCACCGCCTCGCGCAGCCGCTCGAGCACTTCTTCGGCCTGCGCCACGCTGACGCCGGGCAGCATCACGCAGAACTCGTCACCGCCATAGCGCGCCACCGGGTCGCTCTTGCGCAGGTGGGTCGGCAGGAACGCGCTGAGGGTGCGCAGGATGTCGTCGCCCATCAGGTGGCCGTGACGGTCGTTGATCTGCTTGAAATGGTCGATGTCGATCAGCGCCAGCACATTGGCCTGATTGTCGCGGCGGCAACGCTGGAATTCGCGCAGCAGCAGGTCTTTCCAGGCGCCGTGGTTGATCAGGCCGGTGAGGCTGTCGGTCTGGCTCAGGCGCGCCAGGGTGCGTTTGTGCTGGGCGAGCTGGACGGTAACTTGATAGCAGATCAGGCCGATGGCCATGGGGTAGATCAGCAGGATCGGCAGGCACGCAAGCATCTGTGCCTGGCTGGTAGGCGGGAATAGCGGTGGCGCGTACAACCAGAGCCCCAGGCCAATGCCCAGCGCCTGGGCGAGGAAGGTCTTGCCGAGCATGTGCCAGCCGCCAGCAGCGATCTTGTCCATGGCGATCATCGACAGGATGATCACGCTCGGCAGCGGGTTGAGCCCCATGACACCAGCCCAGCAGCCTCCGGCGAAGCCATCGAACACCAGGTTGCGTTGCTCGGCGCGAAAGGGCTGCTTCGACAACCGGGCCAACTGATAAGCGACGTGCGGCCAGACGAAGCCGTGCAGCGCGAGCAAGGCCCAGGTCCACCAGGCCGGCTGCAGCGGCCAGATGCCGATCAGCACACAGAAGAACCCCAGCCCGGTGCCAATGGCGCGGGGTGGGTACATGCGTTTGGCGAAGGAAAGACCCTTACCCGTTCGCTCGATCATCGAGGGCTCACCGAAAAAATGGACTGTCCTTGAATGCACCGGACAGGCAGCCAGGCGGGAAAATGCCCTGGGGGTCGGCGTTCGAGCATTGTGCCACTATCGAAAACAGGACTTCAAACGTGCTGGACGAAATACACTAACCGTCGGGTCAATTCCGCCTCGACCTCGCGAGAAACACGTCCAGTAACATCCAGTCCACCGAACCTTGCCCCGCCCCCGACGTCGGATCCTTCATCCGCTCCACGAAGAGATCCCTGCGTGAAAAACTACCTCGTGCGCAAGTACCGCCTGGTCCTCAAGACCTTCAACTACATCGGCTGGTCGCTGCTGTGGCTGCTGGTGTGGGACATCCTGGTCACCATCGACTTCATGCTGTTCTTCAACAGCAAGTTCAGCCTGCCGCTGATCCCGCTGACGCTATTGGGTTCGGCGCTGGTGGTGCTGGTGAGCTTTCGCAACAGCAGTGCCTACAACCGCTGGTGGGAGGCGCGCACGCTGTGGGGGGCGATGGTGAACAGTTCACGCAGCTTTGCGCGGCAGGTGCTGACGCTGGTAGACGATCCAGATGACGGGCTCAACCCGGTCAAAGCGACCTTGCTGCGTCGGCATGTGGCCTATGTGAACTGCCTGGCAGCGCACCTGAAGAACGAGCCGTGCCCGCCGGAGCTGATGGCGTTCATCCCGCATCACGAGTTCGAGCGGCGCAATGGTTCGAACAACTTCGCCAACGACATCCTCGCCGGCTCCGCCGCCTTGCTGGCACGCGAATACAAGGCCGGGCGGCTGGACAGCATTCGCCTGGCGCGGCTGGAGTCGACGCTGGTGGACCTGTCCAACGCCCAGGGCGGGATGGAGCGGATCGCCAATACGCCACTGCCCTACCCTTACGTGTATTTTCCGCGGTTGTTCATCACGCTGTTCTGCGTGATCGTGCCGATCGGGCTGGTGGAGTCGCTGGAGTGGTTCACGCCGCTGGCTTCGACGGTGGTGGGCTTCATGCTGCTGGCGATCGAGCGGATCGGCACCGACCTGCAGAGCCCGTTTCGACGCAGCGAGCACCAGATTCCGATGGACACGATCTGCGAGGCCATCGAACGGAACCTGGAGTCGATGCAGCGCGAGGCGCAGTGTGGGGAATGGGTGGATTGAGGTCGATGTGTGGGAGCGGGCTTGTCCCGCGATCACCGGCAAAGCCGGTGCCATCCCCACAGTAGCCAGCGAATCGCCACGCTTACGGAGAGTGCTCAGGCCCGCACATAGCGCTGGCGCAGCACATCGCTGAAGGCATCCACCAGCAACACCAGCACCAGCATGCCGATGATCACCGTGCTGGCCTGGGCTTCCTGGAACAGGCTGAGGGTGGTGTAGAGCATCTGCCCCAACCCGCCCGCACCAACGAAGCCCAGCACACTGGCCATGCGGATATTGTTCTCCCAGCGATACAGGCTGTAGGCCAGCAACTGCGGCCACAGATTGGGCAAGGTGCCGAAGCAGAACGCTGCGACCTGGCTGCCGCCCTGCAAGCGGATCGCCGCCGCCGGCTCTGCGGGCGCGTTCTCCAGCGCCTCGGCGAACAGGCGCCCCAGCACGCCTGCCGTGTGCAGCGCCAGGGCCAGGGTGCCGGCATTGGGCCCGAGCCCGGCTGCCAGCACGGTCAAGGCCGCCCACACCAGCTCAGGGATAGCCCGCAGGGCATTGAGCAGCAAGCGCGCCGCCCCCTGCAGCGGCCAGCCGAAGCGCCCGGCCGCGGGCAATGCCAGCAGCAGGCCAAGCACCATCGCCAGCAAGGTGCCCAGCCCCGACATCGCCAGGGTTTCCAATGCACCACGGCCCACGGCACGCAGATGCTCGGGGGACAGGTCGGGGCTCAGGAAGCGCGAGGCGTACTCGCCCATCTGCGCCAATCCACCATTGCCGACGACGGCCGCAAGGTCGAGTTCCAGGTAGGCGAACGACGCCACCACCGCCGCGACGATGGCGACGATCACCAGCAGGTTGATCGCCCGGTTCATGCCAGCCTCCCGCGCAACACGCGGCTCAACACATCGGCCAGGGTCACCAGTACGAGAAACGCCAGCAGCATGCTCGCCACCTCGGCGCCAGCGAACATGCGCATCGACAGGTCGATCTGCTGCCCCAGCCCGCCAGCACCGACAAAGCCCATCACCACCGAAGCCCGCACCGCGCATTCCCAGCGATAGACCGTGTAGGACACCACCTCCGCCGCCGCCACCGGCAGGATGCCATAGCAGAACGCACTCAGCCGTCCGCTGCCGGCCTGCATCAAGGCGTGGGCCGGGCGCTGGTCCACCGACTCGAAGATTTCGGCATAGACCTTGCCAAGCATGCCGCTGTAGGTGATGGCGATGGCCAGTACCCCCGCCGTCGGTCCCAGCCCCACGGCGCGCACGAACAACAACGCCCAGACGATCTCCGGCACGCTGCGTAGGAACACCAGCATGCCGCGTACCGGCATGCGCACCAGCCGCGACCAAGGCCCGGGGCGACCCGCGCGGGATGCCGCCCTCAACGACAATGCCCGGCTGCCCAGCAGGCTGGCGGGGATGGCCAGCAGCAATGCCAGGGTCATGCCGGCAGTGGCCACGGCAAGCGTCTGCAGGGTGGCCTCGAACAGCAACGCCAGAAAGTCCCGGTCATGGGCCGGTGGCCAGAAGGCGCCAACGAAGCTTGCCATCTGTTGACGGTTCTCGGCCTGCAACAGCACCCCGGGGTCGAGTTCGCTCAACTGCACGCCCGGCCACAACAGGGCCAGGCACAACAGCGTCAGCAACAGGCGTGGCAACGCCGCAGGGTCGCGGGCATCGGTCTTCAGCATCGCGGGATCTGCACCGTCAGCGTCGGCCCCACGGTCGTTGGCGACGCCAGTTGCTCATTGGCGTAGAGGGCGTCGAGCAAGGCATCGGTCACCGCCACTGCCGGGCAATCGAACACCACGCGCCCTTCGCGGATGCCAATCACCCGGGGGAAATGCGCGAGCGCCAGCTCCACGGCATGCAGGCTGGCGACCAGTGTCACGCCATGGGTTTGCGCGTGGCGATTGAGCAGGGCCAGGCTGTGATCAGCCAGCACCGGGTCCATCGCCGAGACGGGTTCGTCGGCCAGCAGTACTTCAGGTTGTTGATACAGCGCCCGAGCGATACCCACCCTTTGCAACTGGCCACCGGACAACTGCCCGCACTGCACGAACAGCTTGTCGGCCAGCCCCAACTCCGCCAGCACCTGTCGCGCGCCCGGCACATCGCTGGGGTGCAGCAGATTGAGCAGGCCACGCAAGGTGCCCCACTGGCCAAGGCGCCCGGCCAGGACGGCGGTGACCACCCGCTGGCGCGGCGGCAGCGGCGGCGCCTGGTGCACCAGCGCGACCCGCGCCCGCAGGCGCTGCCGCGCACCCGCCGACAATGCCCAGGGCTGTGCGCCAAGCAACTCCAGGTGCCCGGCGCCGGGCTGCACGGCCGTGGCCATCAGGTGCAGCAGGCTGGACTTGCCCGCTCCCGATGGCCCGATCACCGCCACCCGCTCGCCCTTGTCGATGCGCAGGCTCACGTCTTCGAGGGCGCGTACCTGACCATGCCGAAGCCCTGCCGCGTGCAGTTGAATACTCACTTGAGCAAGCCGGCCTCACGGGCAGCCTGTTCGGTGCCGGCGTAGTTTTCGGGTTTGGTTTCGATGAAGCGGCTGGCCGCTTGCAGGTCGAGGATCGCCTTGTGCTCAGGCTTGGCCGGGTCGAGGGCGAGGAAGGCTTGCTTGATCTTGTCTTTCAGGGCCGGGTCCATGTTGCCGCGCACGGTCCAGTTGTAATCGTAGTAGGTCGGCGTGGTGGCAAACACCTTCACCTTGCTGGTGTCGACCTTGCCCGCATCGACCAGCTTCTGCCAGACGCTGGCGTTGAGCACGCCGGCATCGACCTTGCCCGCCTGAACCCAGGCCACGGTGGCGTCGTGTGCACCGGAATAGGCGACCCGACTGAAGTAGTCTTCAGGCTTGATGTTGTCTTGCTTGAGCATGAAATAGCGCGGCATCAGGCTGCCGGACGTCGAGGAGATCGAACCGAAGGCAAAAGTCTTGCCCTTCAGGTCGGCCAGGCTCTTCACGTCCGGGTTGGCGGTGATGAACTTGCTGGTGAACTGCGCATCCTGCTCACGCTGCACCAGCGGAGTGGCGGTCGGATCCTTCAGGTGCACCTGGACGAAGGTGAAGCCCCCCAGCCAGGCCAGGTCCAGGCGATTGCTGGCCAGCGACTCGACCACCGCCGGGTAGTCGGCGACCGGTACGAACTGCACCTTCATGCCCAGTTGCTGCTCGAGGTATTCACCCAGCGGCTTGAACTTGCGCAGCAGTTCGGTCGGCGCTTCGTCGGGAATAGCGCTGACCCGCAAAGTGTCGGCGGCCTGTGCGATGACGGCGCAGCAGGACAGCACGAGGCCGGCGGCGAGCGCCAAGGGGCGTTTGAGCATGGGAGTTCTCCGGTTCAATAGCGGGGAAAGTGCCGGCGACGCACCGACTGCGGGAATTATAAGAGCCGATGGCGCAAAGGCCAGCTTTGCTACAATCGCGCAACAATTGGACCCCGAGGTGCCTAATGAGCGAGCCGATTCGCCTGACCCAGTACAGCCACGGCGCAGGCTGTGGCTGCAAGATCTCCCCCAAGGTGCTGGATGTGATCCTTGCCGAAAGCGGCAGCCAGGCGCTGGACCCCAAGCTCTGGGTCGGCAACGCCTCGCGTGACGACGCTGCCGTGTACGCCCTGGACGACGAGCGCGGGGTGGTCTCGACCACCGACTTCTTCATGCCCATCGTCGACGATCCGTACGACTTCGGCCGTATCGCCGCGACCAACGCCATCAGCGACATCTACGCCATGGGCGGCGACCCGATGATGGCCATCGCCATCCTCGGCTGGCCAGTCAACGTGTTGCCGCCTGAGGTTGCCCGCGAGGTGATCCGTGGTGGCCGTGCGGTCTGCGCCGAAGCGGGCATTCCACTGGCCGGCGGCCACTCCATCGATGCGCCCGAGCCGATCTTCGGCCTCGCGGTGACCGGCGTGGTCGGCAAGCGCAATCTCAAGCGCAACGACACCGCGACCGTCGGCTGCACGCTGTACCTGACCAAGCCACTGGGTATCGGCATCCTCACCACCGCCGAGAAAAAGTCCAAGCTGCGTGAACAGGACCAAGGCCTGGCGCGGGACTGGATGTGCACCCTGAACACACCCGGCAGCCGCTTCGGCAAGCTCGACGGGGTCAAGGCGATGACCGACGTGACCGGCTTCGGCCTGCTCGGCCATCTGGTCGAAGTCGCCGAAGGCAGCGGCCTGACCGCGCGCCTGCAGTTCGAGGCAGTACCGCGCCTGCCGGGTGTGGATCACTATCTGGCCGAGGGCTGCATTCCCGGCGGTACGCTGCGCAACCACGACAGCTATGGCCACAAGATCGGCACCCTGAGCGATGAGCAGAAGCACCTGCTGTGCGACCCGCAGACCAGTGGTGGCCTGCTGGTAGCCGTGAGTCCCGAGGGTGAGGCGGAGTTTCTGGCGGTCGCCGCTGAACTGGGCCTGGCCCTGTCGCCGATCGGCACACTGGTCGAGCGACAGACCTACGCAGTCGAGGTGATTTGATGCGCCCCGACTGCACTGACTTCAAACAGCTGTTCCTCGACGATGCGCCGATGATGGACATGCGTGCACCGGTCGAGTTTGCCAAGGGTGCCTTCCCCAGCGCCATCAACCTGCCGCTGATGAACGACCAGGAGCGGCAGAAGGTTGGCACCTGCTACAAGCATCAGGGCCAAAGCGCAGCCATCGCCCTGGGCCACCAACTGGTCAGCGGCGCGGTCAAGCAGGCGCGCCTGGAAGCCTGGGCCGCATTCGCCCAGGCCAACCCCCAAGGGTATCTGTACTGTTTTCGTGGCGGCCTGCGCTCGCAGATCGTCCAGGGCTGGCTGAAAGACGTGGGCATCGACTATCCGCGGGTCAAAGGCGGCTACAAGGCCCTGCGGACCTTCCTGATGGACACCACCCAACAGGCAGTCGAGCAATGCGACTTCGTGCTGCTGGGCGGCCTGACCGGCACCGGCAAGACCGACGTGCTGCTGCAACTGGACAACGTGCTCGACCTCGAAGGCCACGCCAACCACCGGGGTTCGAGCTTCGGCAAGCGCGCCACCGCGCAACCGGCACCGATCGACTTCGAGAACCGCCTGGCCATCGATGTGCTCAAGAAGCGGGCGCGGGGCGTGCAGCAGTTCGTGCTGGAGGACGAGGGGCGGATGGTCGGCAGCTGCTCGGTGCCGCTGGCGCTGTACCAAGGCATGCAGCAGTATCCGCTGGTGTGGCTGGAAGACAGTTTTGCCCATCGCGTCGAGCGCATCCTGCGCGACTACGTGATCAACCTGTGTGCCGAATTCGTTGCCCTGCATGGCGAAGAGGATGGGCGCCGCCTGTTTGCCGAGCGCCTGCGTCAGAGCATGGGCAATATCCACAAGCGTCTGGGGGGCGAACGCTTCCAGCGGCTGTATTCGCTGCTGGAGCAGGCGCTGCAGGTGCAGTTGCACAGCGGTGAGGTGGATCTGCACCGAGGCTGGATCGAGGGTCTGCTCAACGAGTACTACGACCCGATGTATGCGTACCAGCGTGAGGCGAAGTCGGGCAGGATCGAGTTTGCCGGCGATGCGGTCGAGGTGCGGGAGTACCTGAAAGCACGGGCGCTGCGCCGGCGCTGATTGCCTCGTGGGGCATGGCACCGGCTTTGCCGGTGCGATACCTGGAGGAGCAACTGTCTTGCTCAAAATCTAAAGGCCAGCCCCCCCCCCTGTGGGAGCGGGCTTGTCGGGGCGCCGAACCGCCGCGAACACGGGCGTAGCCCGTGCCAGGCAGCGCGGTGTCTTTTTCGCGGGCAAGCCCGCTCCTACAGGGTTCGAGACCATTCACTGCCCGGGGCTGAGAATCCGCTCCAGCTCCGCGGCGCGCTCGCGGGTCATGTCCAGTACGCACATGCCGCCTTCGAGTTGCGCCAGGGTCCCGCCGCTGGCCTGCACGTGGAACTTGCAGTTCTTGTCGCGGAAGCTGATCCAGTCGCGCTGCACTTCGCGCAGGCTTTTCTGCTGCGGCGCCTCGAGCTTGCCGAGCAACTGCTTGTAGACCCGGTTGAGGCGATCATCCTGCAACTTGGTTTCATCCTTGATGCAGGCACTCATCGCAACGGTGCTGGAGGCGTTGTCCATGCATTGGGTATAGGCGGGGGAGTTCTCGTCGGCCTGTGCCTGCGAGGCGAATACCAGCGCGGCAACGACGGCTGCCAGGGAATGCTTGAACATCGAAGAGAACCCTCTGATCGGAAAGATTGCCAGCCTAGCAGCAAGTACGCCGCAAGGCCCCTGTAACCCTGTGAAATCGGACCCGTCCTACGCAGGTGAATGCCAGCCCTGGCAGTGGCGATGGATCAGCTCGCGCAACCACTGATGCCCAGCATCGCCCTCGCGCCGGGCATGCCAGGCTTGGGCAAAGCTGAACGCGCTGATCGGCAGCGGCGGCTCGAAGACCCGCAGGGCCTTGTCTGGCGGGCTTGCTGCCAGACTGCGCCGGGCCACGGTCAGCACCAGGTCGGTCCCGGCCAGCACGGTCTGGGCCACCCCCCAGTGCGGGAGCGTGAGGGCAATGCGCCGACGGACGCCGAGGGCCTTGAGTGCCTGGTCGATCTCGTTGTCGATGCCAGGACGTACCGCCACCAGTACATGCGGGCGCGCCAGCCAGGTGTCCAGAGTCAGGCCGCCACGTGCTGGCAGGCTGCTGCGATCGGCCACACAGACAAACGACTCCTCGAACAAGCCCTGCTCATGGACCTCCGAGGGCAACTCGGGAAACACCCCGAGGGCAAGATCCACTTCGCCATCGATCAACTGCCCGAGCATCGCCTCGCGGCTGCCCTGGGAGATGACCAGATCGATCTGCGGTGCCACGCTACGCAACTCGCGCATCAGCGCAGGGAGGACCACCTGGGCGCCGTAGTCGGACATCGCCAGGCGAAAGGTGCGGCGCGCCTTGCCCGGCTCGAACCCCGGGCTGCCCAGCAGCCCGTCGAGCTGCGCCAGCGCCTGCTGCAGCGGATCGCGCAGGGCCTGGGCGCGAGGGCTCAGTACCAGGCGGGCGCCACGGCGTACCAGCAGCGGGTCGGCGAAGATGTCGCGCAGTTGCGCCAAGGCATGGCTCACCGCCGGTTGGCTGCGGTGCAGGCGGATAGCTGCCCGGGATACGTGCTGCTCGCTGAGCAGGGCATGCAGGGTCAGCAGCAGGTTGAGGTCGATGCGACGCAAATCATCCATGTGACGAATAAAGCCTGTGCAGAATTCGAATTTCCATCATTTAAGCGCATACAAGAGACTGGGCCAAGGTTATCCACAGGAGCTCACGCCATGCCCAACGTCTTTGCCTTGTCCGCCATCCTGCCCTTGCTCGTCGCCCTGCTCGCCGGAGCGGCGGTGCCTTTTCAGGCTGGCAGCAATGCTGCATTGGGGCGCTTGCTCGGGCACCCGTTGTGGGCGGCGGGGGTTTCGCTGCTGGTCAGCCTGATGATGCTGGTGCCAGCGCTGCTGTTGATGCGCGCGCCCATGCCACAGCTGCAGAACCTGGCCCAGGCACCCTGGTGGGCCTGGCTGGGGGGCGTCGCCGGGGTGATCTACATCACCGCTGCGTTGGTGCTGACGCCACGCCTGGGCGCGGCGGGGTTCATCGTCTGCGTGATCGCCGGGCAGGTGCTGTCGTCGTTGCTGATCGACCAGTTCGGCTTGATGGGCCTGCCGGAGAAACCCGTGAACCTGCCACGGCTGCTGGGGGTGGTGATGATCGTCGGGGGCATGCTGGTGGTGCAGTGGGGCACGGCGCGCAGCGCCTGAGGCCAGGGCTCTACAAGCTTTGTGCAGGCTCGGGCGGCATCAGCACCTGATCCACCTCGAAGCGCAGCGAGGGCATCTGCGTGGCGGCATACAGCATCACCCCGAGCGCCGCGATCAGGGCCACGTCCAGCCAGTGCCACCCTGGCATGTCGTCGGCCTTGCGGGCCTTCCAGCACCACCAGGCCTGGCCCGCGCAGAAGGTCAGGATCGACAGCGACCACAGGTAGAACCCGGCACCGAAACCTGTGACGTCGTGGAACGCGTAGCTGCGGTTGTCGGGTAGCCGCTCGAGGCCAAGGCTGCTTGCGGCCAGGTACAGCGCCAGCAGACCGAACAGCAGCGACAGTCGCCGCAAGCGCCGATGGCTCAGGACCGCCAGCGCCATCAGGGGGTTGGCGAACCACTGGTACAGCTCGAATGCCACGCCCCAGGGGCCGTAGAGCAGCATCTGCAAAGCGGGCATGTGCCGCCCGGCCCCCATCAGGACGCCGTCGAAACACAGGCCAAGCAGGTAAAGCAGCAGGCTGATACTGAGGTAGTAGGCTGGCAACCGAAGCTCCATCGGATCGGGCGAAACCCCGACCTTACCGCACCCGCGCCTCAGGCGACAGGCGGTTCCAGCAACAGCCCGTAAATCCCCGAGTCGGACAGCTCGCCCGCCACGCACCAGCGGGCGCGCAGCGTGCCTTCGAGGACGAAGCCCTGGCGCTCCAGGGTGCGCGCCGAGCCTTGGTTGCGCGGGTCGATCTCCGCCTCCAGGCGGCGCATGTGCAGGGTGTGGGCCAGATAGTCGATGAAGCAGGTCAGCGCCTCGTCCATGTAACCCCGACCTTGCACGGCCTTGGCCAGGCAGTAGCCGATCTCGCCGCGACGCGAATCGTCATCGAGATTGAACAACTGGACCATGCCGATCAGCTCGCCGTTGTCGCGCCGGTACATGCCGAGCTTGAGCAGGGTGCCGGCGGCATAGGCTTCACGGTCGGCGGCCAGGGCGCTTTCGGCCTCGGCCAGTTCTTGCCAGGGGGCATGGTGCCAAAAACGCATGACCTCCGGGTCGGCCATGATCGCCAGCCACTGCGCCGCATCGCCATGACGCATGGGGCGCAGTTGCAGGCGCGGGCTGTCCAGGCACAGGTCGCTGGGGAAACTGCGGGGGTGGGTCACGCCGGGACTCCTGTCCGACTTTGGGAAGATGACAGTCTAGCGTCAGCGGCGTGATGAAAGTAAGTCGAGGTGGCGGTGAAGGCTCCGTCACGTAGCAAGCCCGCGCCCACAGGTCTTGTGGCGCGGGCTTGTTATGTAACGGGGCTGCAGAACAGCCCCTGCGGTTCAACCGATCAGAAGCCCATGCTGAAGCTCAGAACCACGCCATGGTCGCGGTTCTCGCTGGACAACTGCCCGGAGTAACCCAGGCCCAGCTTGCCGCTCTGGCCCACGGCCAGGTCGACACCCGCCTCGACCACCGCCGCATCCCGCGCGATCGGCACCCCTTCGGTGCTGAAGCTCGCACCTCCGGCGATGAAGCGTGCATCGGCATCGGGCTTGGTATCGCCGAACGCGTGGCGCCAGCCGACCGACAGGCGCGGAGTGATCTCGCTGCCGTTGTCCAGCTTGATACGCTTGCCGGCGCGCACCCCGACGGTGGAGAAGGTCACGTCCTGATCGACGCTGGCCTTCAGGCGACCGTCCCCACCCTTCTCACGGGCACTGTCGCTGTCGTAGTTGACGTAGGCAAGGCCCGCGAACGGCTCCAGGGCGATACCGCCAGCGTCGATGGCGTAACCCACCTCGCCGAACACCTGGGCGCTGCGTGCCTTGTACTTGGCTTTCAGGCGGTCGTCGTAGCTGCCCACCTGGACATCGCGCTTGGTATCGATGTCGTGCCAGGTGTAGCTGGCGCCCAGGCGTGCGGCGAAGGCATCCATCTGGTAACCCAGGTAGGTGGCCAGGTGGTAGCTGTCGACGCTGGCGTCCGACTGACGACGGTGGGCATCGATGCTGCTGCGGGTGTACCCGGCAGCGATACCGACCTTCCACTGATCGTCCAGGGCACGATCGACACCGAGCATGAAGCCCGACAGGTCACGGTCGACGCTGGCATGGCTGCTGCTGCCGTCGTAGTCACCCCAGCCGCCGATGGCGCGGATCCAGCCCACCGCCTGGCCCTGGCAACCTTCGCTGGTCAGCTGCTGGTTGGCGGTCGGCGCCAGGGTGCGGCGTGGGTCGTCCTCGCGGCTGCAATCCGGTTGACGCATACGGTCGTTGACCGCGTCGCGGATGTAGCGCGAATCCTCGATCAGCACGGTCGCGGTGCTGGCGTGGATTTCCCCGGACAGGCTGTCGAACGCCGACTGCGCGGCCTGACGGTCGAGCGGCAGGATGTTGTCGCGCAGGCTGGTCGGCGCACCGGTGCTTTCCAAGGCCGTGGCGACACCACGCTGGTTGCTGGAGGCAGCGACATCGGCGAACGAGTTGCCGTTGCGGCTGACCGACAGGGTCACCTGGTTGGCGCCATAGTCGATCGAGCTGTTGAGGAACGCCGAGTTCACCAGGTTGTTGCTGGCGAAGGTGCCGTTGATGCCGCCAGCTGCACTGACCACGGTGTACTGCCCGTTGCCGCCGGAGAGGTTGGCAACCGTCAGGCTGCCGCCCAGGTTGGCGGTGCCGCCGACATTCAGGTAGTTCACCGGGGCGGTGCCCAGGTCGATGACCAGGTTGCCGTCACTGGCGTTGGTGAAGTTGCCACTGACATTGAGGTTGCCCGCAGGCCCTGGCAGCACGGTGCCGTGGTTGGTCAGGCTGGCGACGGTGCCGTTGCCGGTCAGCGCCGCGCCGTTGGCCACGGTGACCTGGGCGCCAAGGTTGGTGCCCGGGTTGTCGGCATTGCCGACCTGCAGCGTGCCCTGGTTGACGTTGAAGGCGCCGCTGAACGGCTGGTTGCCGGTCAGCAACAGGCTGCCCGCCCCTTGCTTGGTGGTGGTGCCGGTGCCGCTGAGGGTGCCGTTGAAGGTGCCGTTGGTGCCCTGCGCGAACACCAGGTTGGCGTTGTTGGTGATGTTGCCTTGCAGGCTGGTGGTGTTACCGGCCAAGGTGCCGCCGCTGACGGTGGTACCGCCGCTGTAGGTGTTGGCACCGGTCAGCACCAGGGTGCCTGCGTCGAGTTTTTCGATACCGCCAGTGCCAACCAGTGGCGCACTGATCACGGCGCTGGCACCTGCGTTGACCCGTACCGGCGCCAGGCTGCCATCGGCGCCGTTGACCGGGGTCAGGCTGCCACCTGTACCCGGCACCACCTGGTAGCCGTCGCTGAGGAACTGCATGCCGCTGAACGCCTGGTTGCCGACCACGGTGACGGTGCCAGGCTGGCCACCGAACACGGCGAAGGCATCGCTCCAGGTTTCGCCAGTGGTGCCGTTGGCGTTGGTCCAGTTGGTACCAGGGCCCCAGGTGCCGCTGCCGCCGCCAATGCTGCCGTCCGGATTGGTCTTGCCGCCGTTCCAGAACTGCAGCTGGTCGCCCGCGCCCTGCACCACCAGGTTGATCTGGTTGGCGATGGCGGTCTGCAGGCTCAGGTCGCCCAGTGCCACGCTGCCGGGGACAGCGCCGAAGACCAGACCATTGTTGGTCAGCGCGCCGCCATAGTTGAACAGCTGGTAGACACCGGTGCCGAAGCCGCCGGCATTGGTGATGTTCAGCGTACCGTCGAGCACCAGGTTGCCGTCGACCTTGACCACCGTAGTGGACGCCGCTGGCGCCCCGAGCGAGAAGTCCAGGGCACTGCCGGAACTCAGGTTCAGGCTGCCCACCGTCAACGGTGTGCTGCTCTGGCCTGCGGCCAGGGTGGCGCCGTCGGCGATCTGCACAGCCCCGGCATAGGTGCCGCTGCCGCCCAGGCGAGCGCCGGTAGCGACCAGTACCGTGGCGCTGTCCAGGCGTCCGTTGACCAGCAGGCTGCCGGCATTGACGGTGGTGGCACCGGTCAAGCCGTTGACACCGGTCAGCAGCAGTTCACCACTGCCGTTCTTGGTCAGCGTACCGCTGCCAGTGAGGTTGCCGGTGTAGCTGCCGTTGGCGTTCTGCTCGAAGGTCAGCGCCGCGTTGTTGAGGATCGCACCCTGCAGGCTGGTGGTGTTGCCGACCACGCTGCCCGCGTTGATCTGGGTGCCGCCGCTGTAGCTGTTGCTGCCGCCCAAGGTCAGCAGTCCTGCGCCATTCTTGACCAGCCCGCCGACACCGCTGATGTCGCCGTTGAGGGTCAGCGCGTTGCTGCCGCCGATGGCCAGTGCGCCGTTGAGTACTGCGGCGTTGGCCAGGGTGACGGCGGTGTTGCTGTCCAGGGTGGTGCCCGCGGCGGCCGTCAGCGTGCCGCTACCCAGCGCACTGTCGTTGCCGACCACCAGGGTGCCGCCGTTGAGCGCGGTGCCGCCGCTGTAGCCGTTGGCGGCGTTGAGCACCAGGGTGCCAGCATCGTACTTGGCCACGTTGCCGGCACCGTTGAGGGCGACGTTGAGGGTGGCGGTGACGCCGCTGTCTACCCGCAGGTTGGTGGTGCCGCTGGTGCTGGTGAGCAGCTCGCCCCCCGTCCCGGCATCTAGCACATAGCCGTCGGTGATGAACTGCAGGCCGGTGATGCTGTGGCTGCCGTTCACGGTGACGGTGCCGGTGGCGCCCTGGAAGACGGCGAAGGTGTCGTTCCAGGTGGTGTTGAGCACGCCGTTGGCATCGGTCCAGTTGGTATTGGTGGCATCCCATGTACCGCTGCCGCCATCGATCAGGCCGTTGGCCACGCTCTGGCTGCCGTCCCAGAACAGCACGTTGCTGGCACCGCCCACCACCAGGTTGACCTGGTTGGCAATGGCCGTCTGCACCGTCAGGTCGGTCACTGGAACGGGCGTGGTGCCAAAGGCCAGGCCATTGTTGACGAGGCTGCCGCCGTAGGCGAACAGGCGGTACACACCGGCACCGAAGCCACCGATATCAGTGACGTTCAAGGTGCCGCCAAGGGTCAGGTTGTTGGATACGTTGACCAACGGCGAATTGCCGCCAGTCGGCGCGCCAAGGGCCGCGTTGAAGTTCGAACCGGCATCCAGCGACAGGTTGCCCGCGTTCAGGGTCGTGCCGCTGGTGGCTGCGAGGCTGCCGCCGCTGGCGACGGTCACCGCCCCACCGAGGCTGCCCGCACCCGACAGCGTCGCCCCACTGGCAACGTTGACCGCGCTGCTGGCGAGCGATCCATCCACCTTCAAGCCACCGGCCTGCACGTTGGTATTGCCGGTATGGCTGTTGCTGCTGCTCAGGGCCAGGGTGCCGGTGCCGAGTTTATTGAGCGTGCCGGTGCCGCTGATGTTGCCGTCGAACACGCCGCCTTCGACGTTGAGGCTGTTGCCTGCAGCGATCTGGATCGCGCCGGTGCCACCGATCTCGCCCAGCGTGGTGTTGCCGTCAAGATTGAGGCTGGCGCCTGCACTGACGTTCAACTCGCTCTGGGTGCCCAGCGCGGTGGTGCCGATAGTGCTCAGGCTGCCGGAGAGGATGTTGAGGATACCGCTGAAGGTGTTGTTGCCCGACAGGGTGAGGTCGGCCAGGCCGTTCTTGTTCAGCACGCCGTTGCCACTGAGCACACCGGCCAGTTGCAGGTCGTTGCTGCCCAGCACGTTGAGGATGCCGGTGACACTGACCGGATTGGCCAGCGTGACCGCAGCGCTGCTGTCGAGGTTGGCGTTGCCGGTCACGTCCAGGCCACCTGTGCCGAGCGCGCCGTTGTTGCCGACCACCAGGGTGCCGGCCTGCAGCTCGGTGCCGCCGCTGAAGGTATTGGCGCCCAGCAGGCTGAACCGCGCGATGCCGGACTTGATCAGACGGCCAGCGCCAGCGACGGTGCCGCCGAGGCTCAGGTCATTGCCGCCCAGCACGTTGAGGTTACCGGCCAGGTTGACGTTGTTGGCCAGTGCCACGGCCTGGCTGCTGTCCAGGCTGGTGCCTGCCGCCGCATCGAGCGCGCCGGTACCCAGTGCGGTGTTGGAACCTACCACCAGGGTGCCGCCGTTCAGCGCGGTGCCGCCGCTGTAGCTGTTGTTGCCGGACAAGGCCAGTTGCGCATTGCCGGCCTTGACCAGGCTGCCGGCGCCGCCGATGTTGCCGGTGAGCGCCAGATCGTTGTTGCCGGTCAGGTTCAGCGGGCCGGCGAGGGTGATCGCATTGGCCAGGCTCACGCTCTTGTTGGTGTCCAGGGTGGTACCGCTGGCAGTGTCCAGCAGGCCGGTGCCGAGGGCGGTGTTGCTGCCCAGCACCAGGGTGCCGCCACTGAGCTGGGTGCCGCCGCTGTAACTGTTGCTGCCGTTGAGCACCAGGGTGCCGGTGTCGAGCTTGTTCAGTTTGCCGACACCGCCCAGGCCGACATCGAGGGTCGCGATCACGCCGGGATCGACCCGCACGCTGGTATCGCCACCGCTGCCGTTGACCAGGTCGAGCAGGCCGGCGGTTCCGGCCAGCAGGCGATAGCCGTTGCTGACGAACTGCATGCCATTGACGCTCTGGCTGCCGTCGACGGTGACGTCACCTGCCGTGCCCTGGAACACCGCGAAGGTGCTGCCCCAGGTAGTGTTGACGGTGCCGTTGAGGTCGGTCCAGTTGGTGTTGCCGGCGTTCCACACGCCGGTGCCACCATCGACCTGGCCGTTCGGGGCAGTCTGGCTGCCGTCCCAGAACTGGATGTTCAGGCCGCTGGAGCTGACGAGCAGGTTGATCTGGTTGGCCAGGGCGGTCTGCAGCGACACATCGCCAAGGCTCACGCCCAGCGGCAGGGTGCCGAAGTCCAGACCGTTGTCGGTCAGCGCGCCGGCGTAGTCGAACAAACGGTACACGCCGTTGCCGAAGCCACCGATATTGCTGACGTTGAGGGTGCCGTCGAGGGTCAGGTTGCCGCCGACATTGAACAGCGCGGTGCCGCCCGTGCCTGGCGAAGCCAGACCGACATCGACGATCGATCCGCTGTTGAGCACCAGCGAACCGAGGCCCAGGGTGGCGCCGCTCTGGCCTGCCAGGTGGCCGCCGTTGTCGATCACCACCGAGGCATTGGCAGAGCCGCTGCCGGTGAGGGTTGCGCCGCTGGCGACGGTCAGCAGGTTACTGCCCAGGCTGCCATCGATTTTCAGGGTGCCAGCGTTGACCTGGGTGTTGTCGGCCAGGTTGCTGGTGCCGGTAAGGGTCAGAGTACCGGTGCCATCTTTGGCCAGGCCGCCCAAGCCGCTGAGGGCGCCACCGAAGGTCGTACTGGCGTTGTTGCTGCCCAGGTTCAGGGTGCTGCCAACGCCGACATCGACGTTGCCGCTGCCGGTGAGGGCACCAAGGCTGGTGTTGCCGTTGAGGTTGAGCTGGCCACTGGCACCGACGTTGAGGGTGTCGACGTTGGCCAGCACGCCGCTGCCGAGCGTGGTGAGCGAGCCGGCCTGGATATCGACGTTGCCGGTGAAGGTCTTGACGCCGACCAGGGTCAGGTCGTCGACACCGGTCTTGACCAGGTTGCCTGTGCCGCCCAGATCGCCACTGAGGATCAGGGCACTGGCAGCGTCGACAGTCAGGTTGGCGCCGTTGCTCAGGGCGATGGTGTTGCCCAGTGCCATCGGCGCGCTGTTGGCCAGGGTGGCGTCGGCGGTCACGCTGAGGGTGCCGGTGCCCAGGGCGCCACTGCTGCCGAGGGTCAGGCGCCCGGCATTGAGCTCGGTGCCGCCCTGGTAGCCGTTGTTGCCGTTAAGGGTGAGGTTGCCGCTGCCGTTCTTGGTCAGCCCAGCGGTACCGTTGATCACACCGTTGAGGGTCAGGTCGTTGGTGCCGGCGACAGTGAGGCCGGCGTTGAGGGTGACGTTGTTGGCCAGGGTGGTGCTGGCGACGCCGCTGCTCAGGGTCGAGGCCCCGGCGACGGTCAGGGCGCCCTGCCCCAGCGCGTTGTCGTTACCCACCACCAGTTGCCCGGCGCCCAGGGTGGTACCACCCAGGTAGTTGTTGGCGCCATTGAGGGTCAAGGTGCTGGCGCCAGCCTTGTTCAGGCCACCGACACCGTCGAGCACGCCATTGAGGGTCAGGTCGGCGGTGCCTGGCAGGTTGAGCGTGCCGCCCAGGTGCACATTGTTGGCCAAGGCGGCGCTCACGCTGGCATCGAGGGAGGTATTGGCACCTGTGCTCAGATCCCCGGTACCCAGCGCGGTATTGCTGCCGACGGTCAGCGTGCCGGCGTTGAGCGTGGTGCCGCCGCTGTAGGTGTTGTTGCCATTGAGGGTCAGGCCGGCGGCGCCGTTCTTCACCAGTGCGTTGGCGCCGGAAACCACACCGTTGAGGGTGAGCGCCTGGCTGCCACCGAGGGTAAGGTTGCCACCGGTCAGGTTGACCGCGTTGACCAGAGCCAGAGCCTGGCTGGCGTCGAGGGCTGCGGCGCCGGTGACGTTCAGGGCGCCACTGCCCAGGGCACTGGCGTTGCCCAGCAGCAGGCTGCCGGCTTGCAACGAGGTGCCGCCGGTGTAGTTGTTGGCGCCGTTGAGCACCAGTTGACCGGTGCTGGTCTTGTTAAGGCCGCCGCCGCCGCTGATGACCCCATCGAGGGTCAGCGTCTGGGCGTTGTTGACGCCCAAGGTAGCGCCCGTGCCCAGGCCGATGGCGTTGGCTACTTGCTGGGCGCCCGTGGTGGCCAGGGTGCTGTTGCCAGTCACCGAGAGGTTGCCAGCGCCCAGCGCGCTGCCGTTGCCCAGGGTCAAGGTGCCTGCGGCGAGCGTGGTGGTGCCTTGGTAGGTATTGGCGGCACCGAGGGTCAGGTTGCCGGTGCCGGTCTTGGTCAGCCCACCAGTACCGCTGATCACGCCGCTCAGGGCCAGGTCGTTGTTACCAGGCAGGGTCAGGGTGTCGTTGAGCGTGACCTGATTGGCCACGATCAGGGGGCCAGTAGTGGCCAGGTTGCTGGCGCCGCCGACGGTCAGGTTGCCGAGGCCCAGTGCCGAGTTATTGCCCAGGGTCAGGGTGCCGGCGTTGAGGGTCACGCCACCGGACAGGGTGTTGGGGCCACTCAAGGTGAGGTTGCCGGCGCCATTCTTGGTCAGGCTGCCAGCGCCCGTGACCAGCCCACCCAGGCCCAGGTCGTTGCTGCCGGCGATGGTGAGGTTGCCGCCCAGGTTGACGGTGTTGCCGATAGTGAGCGCCGAGTTGCTGTCCAGCGTGGTGCCCGCAGCCGCGTTGAGCTGGCCGAGGCCGAGCGCGCTGGCACTGCCGAGCACCAAGGTGCCGGCGTTGAGGTTGGTGTTGCCCAGGTTGCCATTGATGCCATTCAGGGTCAGTGTGCCACTGCCGGTCTTGGTCAGGCCGCCCACGCCGTTGACGTTGCCACCCAGCACCAGGTTCTGCGCGCCGGCGATGGTCAGGTTGCCCGCCAGGTTGAGCGCATTGGCCAGGGTCACGTTGGCGCCTGCACTCAGGGTTGTGCCACCTGTGGCATTCAGCGCGCCAGTGCCCAGGGCGGTGTTGCTGCCAACCACCAGGGTGCCGCCATTGAGGCTGGTAGAGCCCTGCTGGCTGTTGCTGCCGTTCAGGGTGAGTACGCCGGTGCCGTTCTTGATCAGCCCACCGGTGCCGCTGAGTGCGCCGTTGAGCGTGAGGTTGCCAGTGCCTGGCACAGTCAGGTTGGCGTTCAGCGCTACAGTATTGGCCAGCGCCACGCTGCCAGTAGCGGCGAGGCTGGAAGCGCCAGTGACGTTCAGGCCGCCTGTGCCGAGGGCCAGGTCGTTGCCCAGGGTCAAGGTGCCAGCGGCAAGGGTGGTGCCGCCGCTGTAGGTGTTGGCGTTGCCCAGCGTCAGGTTGGCCGCGCCGTTCTTGACCAGGCTGCCGGCACCCGATACCACGCCAGACAGGCCGAGGTCGGCGCTGCCAGCGATGGTCAGCGCGCCACTCAGGGCCAGGGCGTTGCCAAGGGTGACTGCGGTGTTGCTGTCCAGGGTGGTGCCCGTTGCGGCGCTGACCGCGCCAGTGCCCAGGGCGGTGTCGTTGCCTACTACCAGGGTGCCACCGTTGAGCAGCGTCCCGCCGGTGTAGCTGTTGGCGCCGTTGAGCACCAGGGTGCCGGTGTCGAGCTTGGCCAGTTGGCCGCTGCCGGAGAGGCCGACGTTGATCGTCGCGGTAACGCCCGGGTCGACACGCACGGCAAAGGCACCGTTGCTGGCGTTGACCAGGTCCAGGACACCGGCACCGATCAGGCGATAGCCATTGGTGACGAATTGCAGACCGGTGGCAGCCTGGGTGCCCACCACGTTGACATCGCCAGCGGTGCCCTGGAACACGGCGAAATCGCTGGCCCAGCTGCCGTTGAGCACACCGTTGATATCGGTCCAGTTGGTATTGCTGCCATCCCAGGTGCCGGCGCCACCGTCGATGACGCCGTTCGGCACGCTTTGCGCACCGTCCCAGAACTGCACGGTGCCGGTGGCACCGCCCACCAGCAGGTTGATCTGCGCGCCGATGGCGGTCTGCACCTGGACATCGCCCGGCAGAACGCTACCCGGCAACGCGCCAACGACCAGACCGTTGTCGACCAGCGCGCCGGTGTAGTCGAACAGCCGATAGATACCGGTGCCGAAGCCACCGAGGTCGGTGACGTTAAGGGTGCCGTCGAGGGTCAGGTTGCCGTTGACGTTGACCAAGGCAGTGCCGCCCGTGGAGGGCGAGCCGAGGCCGAAGTCGAGAATCGAGCCGCTGTGCAGGGTCAGCGCGCCGGTATTGAGGGTCGCGCCACTGTTGGCCAACAGGTGTGCGCCGTTGGCGATGTCGACCGCGCCCAGCAGACTGCCGGTGCCGCCCAGGCTGGCGCCGACATTGACCTGTACGCCGGAGCTGGCGAGCGAACCGCTGACATTGAGCAGGCCGCCATTGACCGTGGTGGCGCCGCCAAGCACGTTCACACCGGACAGCTCCAGAGCACCGGTACCTGCCTTGATCAGGCCACCGCTACCGGCCAGGGCGCCGCTGAAAACGCTGTTGAGGTTGTTGCCGCCGACCGTCAGGTCACTGCCCCCCGCCACGCTCACCGCGCCGGCACCGCTCAGGCCGCCGATCGTGGTACTGGCACCGAGGTTCAGGCTGGCGCCCGCCCCGACGTTGACGCCCGAGCTGTTGCCGAGGGCGCCAGTACCTATGGTGGTGAGGCTGCCGCCGAGCAAGTCGACGGCGCCGCTGAAGGTGTTGTTGCCGGTCAGCGTGAGGTCGGCCAGGCCATTCTTGATCAGACCTGCGGTACCGCTGATGACACCGCCCAGGGTCAGGTCGTTGCTGCCGCCGAGGGTCAGGTTGGCGTTGAGCGCGATGTCGTTGCCCAGGGTAGCGACCGCGCTGTTGTCCAGGCTGGCGGCGCCGGCCACGGTTAGGGCACCGGTCCCCAGGGCGCTGCCGTTGCCTATCACCAGGCCACCCGCGTTGAGCGTGGTGCCACCGGCATAGGTGTTGACCCCGTCCAAGGTCACGCTGGCATTGCCGTTCTTGACCAACTTCCCTGTCCCGCTGACTACACCACCGAGGGTCAGCGCGTTGCTGCCGGTGAGGGTGAGGTCGGCGTTCAGGCCGATGTTGTTGCCCAGGCTAAGTGCGGCGCTGGCGTCCAGGCTTGCGGCGCCACCGACGGTGAGGTCGCCGGTGCCGATGGCGCTACCATTGCCCAGCACCAGGGCGCCAGCGTTGAGCAGTGTGCCACCGGCATAGGTGTTCAGGCCGCCGAGGGTGAGCGTGCTGGTGCCATTCTTGATCAGACGGCCGGTGCCATCGACCAGGCCGGAGAGGTTGAGGTTGTTGCTGCCGGCCAGGGTGAGGTCGGCATCCAGGGTAACGGCGTTGCCAACGGTCAGCGCAGCCGTGGTATCCAGGGTACCGGCACCTGCGACGGTCAACTTGCCGACGCCCAGTGCGTCTCCATTGCCCAGCACCAGGCCACCGGCATTGAGGGTGGTGCCGCCCAGGAAGGTGTTGGGGCCGGAGAGCGTCAGCGTGGCGGCACCGTTCTTGACCAGGCTGCCGGCACCGGCGATCACGCCACCGAGGCCCAGGTTGGCGGTGCCGTCGAGGGTCAGGGCACCGGCCAGGTTCACGGCGTTGCCGAGGTTGACTGCGGTGTTGGCGTCCAGGTGGGTACCGGCAGCGGCATTCAGCGCGCCAGTGCCCAAGGCCGTGTTGCTGCCGACCACAAGGGTGCCGGCGTTGAGGTTGGTGGCGCCGAACTGCGTGTTGGCGCCATTGAGGGTCAGGGTCGTGCTGCCGTTCTTGGTCAGGCCACCGATACCGGCGATAACGCCGCCCAGGGTCAGGTCGTTGCTGCCGGCGAGGGTGATGTTACCGGCCAGGTTCAACGCGTTGCCCAGGGTCAGCCCGGCCACCGAAGAATCCAACGTGGTGTTTGCGGCGGCGTTGAGCGCGCCTGTGCCCAGGGCGGTGGCGCTGCCGACCACCAGGGTGCCGGCGTTGAGCGCGGTGGCACCGCTCTGGGTGTTGCTGCCGCTCAGGGTAAGGGTGCTCGCCCCATTCTTGATCAGGCCGCCGGTACCGCTCAGGTTGCCAGCCAGGGTCAGGTTGTTGGCGCCGGAGAGGGTCAGGTTGGCGCCGAGGTTGACGCCATTGTTCAGGGTCATCGCCGCGCTGTTGGCGAGTGTGGATGCGCCGCCAACGTTGAGCGCGCCGGTGCCCAGCGCCACGGCGCTGGCCAGGGTCAGGGTGCCGGCGTTGAGGTTCAGGCCGCCGCTGAAGGTATTGGCACCACTGAGGGTGAGGTTGCTGGCACCGCTCTTGATCAACGCACCAGTGCCACTGACCACCCCGCCCAGGGTGGTGGCGTTGCTGCCCAGCACGCTCAAGGTGTTGGCCCCCAGGTCGATGGCGTTGCCCAGGTTGACGGCCACGCCCGCGTCGAGGCTGGCATTGCCGCCCAGGCTGAGGGCACCGGTGCCCAGTGCGGCGTTGTTGCCGACGGTCAGCACCCCGGCGTTGAGGGTGGTGCCACCGCTGAAGGTGTTGGCGCCGTTGAGGGTCAGGCCGGCGGCGCCGTTCTTGACCAGCGCGCCGGTGCCGCTGACCACCCCACCCAGGGTGGTGGCACTGGTGCCCAGCAGGTTGAGGGTATTGGCGCCCAGGCTGATGGCGTTGCCCAGGTTGACACCGGTGCTGGCATCGAGGCTGGCATTGCCACCCAAGGTCAGGGCACCGCCGCCCAGGGCGTTGTTGTTGCCCACGGTGAGTTTGCCGGTGTTGAGGGTCAGGCCGCCGCTGAAGGTGTTGTTGCCGTTGAGCGCCAGGTCGGCTGCGCCGCTCTTGACCAGTGCGCCGGTGCCGCTGATCACCCCGCCCAGGGTGGTGGCGCTGGTGCCCAGCAGGTTGAGGGTGTTGGCGCCGAGGTTGATCGCGTTACCCAGGCTGACCGCTGCGCTGGCGTCGAGGCTGGCGTTGCCAGTCAATGCGAGAGCGCCCGTACCCAGCGCGGCGCTGTTGCCGACAGTGAGTTTGCCGGTGCTGAGCGTGGTGCCGCCGCTGAAGGTATTGACGCCGTTCAGGGTCAGGTCGGCCGCGCCGTTCTTGACCAGGCTGCCGGTACCGCCAATCACACCGCCCAGTGTGAGCGCGTTGTTGCCAGTCAGGGTCAAGGCACTGCTGCCCAGGTTGATGGCATTGCCCAGGGTCATGACGGCCGTGGTATCGAGGGTGCCGTTGCCGGTCAGGGTCAACGCGCCACTGCCCAGACCGCTGGCATTGCCGAGGGTGAGCGTGCCTGTGCCGAGGGTGGTGCCGCCGGAGAAGGTATTGACGCCATTGAGCGTCAGGTTGCCGGTACCGCTCTTGACCAGCGAGCCCGTGCCGCTCAGCACGCCGCCAAGGCTCAGGGCGTTGCTGCCGGGCAAGGTCAGCGCCGCGTTCAGCGCCACCGCGTTGTTCAATACCAGCGGCACACTGCCTTGCAGGCTGCCCGCACCACTGACGGTGAGCGCTCCACTGCCGAGCGCCGCAGCACTGGTCAGGTTGAGGCCGCCCGCAGTCAGGTTGGTGCCGCCGCTGTAAGTGTTGGTGGCACCGAGGGTGAGCAGGCCGGCGCCGGTCTTGGTCAGCCCGCCGACGCCCGAGACCACGCCGTTGAGGGCCAGGTCGTTGCCACCGCCGACACTCAGGCCGGCGTTGAGGGTCAGGGCGTTGGCCAGGCTCAACCCCGCGACACTGCCCAACAGGCTGCCACCGTTGACGGTGATGCCGCCGCTGCCGAAGGCGCTGGAGTTGTCGAAGTTGAGCACGCCGCCGTTGAGGGTGGTCTGGGTCGTGCCGCTGAGCACCGCGCCGATCAGGCTCCAGGTGCCGCTATCGACGATCAGACGGCTGAAGTTGATGTAGTTGTTGGCGTTGATCGTGCCGCTGCCGGCAGTCCCGCTGCCGCCACCAATAGCGTTCTGCAAGGCCAGCGTGTTGGTGCCGCCGGCACCGCCGTCGATCTTGCCGGCGGCTGCGAAAGCCAGGTTGGGATTACTGGTGACCAGCAAGGCGACACTGATACCAAGCCCGGCACCGACACTCGAACCAGTGATGGCATTGAAGCGGTTGGTGCTGTTGGCCCCCATCGACAAGCTGCCGGTCAAGGTGCCGGCGTTAGTGAAGGTGTTGCCTGCGGCAGAAGCCTCGAACGCTGCCCGGCCAAGAATGGTGCCGGTGTTGGTGAAGTTCACCGTGCTGCCGCCGGTAACCGCGATGACCGGGGTGTCTTCACTGAGCAGCGTCAGTGAAGCCAATGCCGAGGAGCCAATGCTGCCGGCGTTGGTGATGGTAGTGGTACCGGCCGCACCGTTGCGCGCGTCCAGCGCCATGCCCGTGAGGTTAAGAAGGTTGGCGCCGAGCAAGGCACCCGTGCCCTTGATCACACCCGTGGCATTGTTGTTGATGTTAAGCGTGCTGCCGGTGCCGGTATTGCCGATCAGCACTGCACTGGACTGAATGCTCAACAGCCCCAGCAATGTAGGGTCGATGGTGCCGGAGTTGTTCAACGTGTTGTTGTTGCCCGCCAGCGACAGCGAAGTGCCCCCTACGCCCAGCAAGGTACCCAGGCTGGCGCCAGGGTTCACGTTGACCGTCAGGCCGCTGCCGCCGTTGGTATAGCTCGGTGCCAGAGGGTTGGCGGCGCCGTTACACGTGATGGTGGAACCGGCCGCACTGCACACGGCCAGGGCCTGCTCGCTCGTCAGACCGAAGGCCAGGCCTCCGACAGCCAGGCTCACAGCGAGCGACAAATGGGAAAGACGGGTAGGCAAAATGGAGGCGACGCTTCTGTCCACGGAGAGCTCCTTCGTGGATCAGGTGGTTCGGTCCTTGAACGCGTGCACTGCTATGTTGCCGGTTAGTCGAACACGCGACGACGAAACACCTGACCATGGCTACATGATTCCTTGTTGGGAATGTGTAGCCGCTGGCGAGCAGGCGCGAAGGGACGCGGGGACGGTCAAATGGTGTTAATACTTTCTCGAGGCAGCACGTATTTCGCGGGCTGCAGCAGGGTGTCGCTTGGATCCAACCGACGAACGGTCATGTCCGGTGGGCAAAACGTGATGTGTTTGGCCGTTCAGGCGACCTCTGCCCCATCGTCAGGCCAGTGCGGTTCGTTGGCGCCAGGCGGGGTCAGCGGTGGCAGGCCATAGGCGGCACGGGCGTCATCACAGCTGGGGTTGTGCACGCCGTTCTCCCACGACGCGTCGAACTCGCGACAGGGGCTGGAACGATTCTCGTAGATGGTGCACCCCACCTTGTTGCCGATCTCGCCTTCCAGGCTGATACAGCGGCAAGGCTTGGCGTCGGTGCCGATCATGGCCACGCGGGTCGGATTGATCTGCACCACCAGATCGTCGGGCACCAACCCGCCCGAAGACTGGCATTCACCCCAAAAGAAAGACACACGAAAGTAGCCGCAGCAGGCGCCGCAGGTCAGGCAAGGGTTCTGTTCGGACATGATGGCCAGGAAGGGAAGTTGTTGTTATCGAGCGGGCGCTCGCGGCGCCATTTTTAATCCAAGCACGAGCGGCTGGATAGAGGGGAAATGAAAAAAAGACGGCCGCTGGTCGCAGCCCTCGAGCGCCATGCCGACCGTGGCAGGCAAAAGCCGCAATCGGCCTGCCATCGCAGACCGGCTTGCGGCTTGACGCCTGGGGCTTACTTGCTGGTCAGCCCGTCGGCGCGGAACATCTGACGGATACCGCGGATGGCCTGGCGGATGCGGTCCTGATTCTCGATCAGGGCAAAGCGCACATGGTCATCGCCATAGTCGCCAAAACCGATACCGGGCGAGACACAGACCTTGGCCTCGGCCAGCAGCTTCTTGGAGAACTCCAGCGAGCCGAGGTGTGCATAGGCTTCGGGGATCTTGGCCCAGACGTACATCGAGGCTTTCGGATTCTCGACCATCCAGCCCATCTCATGCAGCCCCTTGACCAACAGGTTGCGGCGTTGGCGGTACTGCTCGGCGATGTCGCGCACGCACTGCTGGTCACCTTCCAGCGCGGCAATCGCCGCCACCTGCAGCGGCGTGAAAGTGCCGTAGTCGTGGTAGCTCTTGATCCGCGCCAGGGCGCTGACCAGCTCGGGGTTGCCGACCATGAAGCCGATCCGCCAGCCCGCCATGTTGTAGCTCTTGGACAGGGTGAAGAACTCCACCGCGATATCCTTGGCGCCAGGCACCTGCATGATCGAAGGCGCCTTCCAGCCGTCGTAGACGATGTCGGCGTAAGCGAGGTCGTGCACCACCAGCACGTCGTACTGCTTGGCCAGGGCCACCACTCGTTCGAAGAAGTCCAATTCCACGCACTGCGCGGTCGGGTTGGAGGGGAAGCCCAGGATCATCATCTTCGGCTTGGGGATCGATTCGCGGATCGCCCGCTCCAGCTCATTGAAGAAGTCCACTCCCGGCACCAGCGGCACGGAGCGCACCTGGGCACCGGCGATCACAGCCCCGTAGATGTGAATCGGGTAGCTGGGGTTGGGTACCAGCACCGTGTCGCCATGGTCGAGGGTGGCGAGCATCAGGTGCGCGAGGCCCTCTTTCGAGCCGATGGTGACGATGGCTTCGCTGTCCGGGTCGATCTCGACGTCGTAGCGTTCCTTGTACCAGTTGGAAATGGCGCGGCGCAGTCGCGGGATGCCGCGCGAGGTGGAATAGCCGTGGGTATCTTCACGCTGGGCGACCTGCACCAGCTTCTCGACGATGTGTGGCGGGGTCGCGCCATCCGGGTTGCCCATGCTCAGGTCGATGATGTCTTCGCCACGACGGCGTGCCGCCATCTTGAGCTCGGCAGTGATGTTGAAGACGTAGGGGGGGAGACGATCGATGCGCGCAAAGCGGCGCGGCGAACCTGGGTTGGCCATGCTTTCCTCGAGAGACGTAAGCGCCCGGAACCGTCCGAGCGACGTTGGCCACAGCGGTGGCCGAGGCAGAAAATAGTCTGGTTGCCCCGGCGTTGTAAAGGGGCTGTCGATAGATTCGCCGCCCACCAGCGAGACTTACCCGCTGGTGGGTCGAAGAACTCAGCGCAGGGCTTTGTAGGCGTGCAGGTCGAAACGCTGGATACTCAACCCATCGCTGGGGTCCAGGTGCTCGCCACGCACCTGGCTGAACTCCGTGGCAATGCTGCCGCGATGAACCATACGCTCATCGGCAGTGCCTTCGGTCAGTACGGTATAGGACTTCTTGCGCATGGCGCGGTAAAGCTCATCGTTCGCATCGATGGTCTTGTGATAGGTCATCAGCCCCGCATCGTCCAACTCCAGACACTTGTCCAGCTTTACGCCCCAACGCTTCAGGCAAACCTCCGCGAAGTGCCGCACGATCATCCCCGGCTCAGGCAGTGCCTTACCAGAACCTGCGCCGTCTATCGAAGCATTGCCCACCAGCGTTGCATGGCGGCCCGGCATCGGCAGGACGCTGACACGTGTACCGTACGCTGTGGCAGGCACCACACAGGCGAACCCTTTGGATCGCTCGTCTCGCGCATAGAACCCCACGTACTCCTTCACGTTGGCTCCCAGTTGCACGCGCTCAGACTTCAGGTTACCTACCCCCGGCACCGGATCGATGGCAAAGATGTTGACCTTCACATCACGCAGCTCCGGATCTTGCGCCATTGCGTTGGCGAGCATGTGACAACTGATTCCGCCCCTGCTCCACCCCACCAGGTTGACCGTGGTCGGGATCAACGGTTTGCGCAGTTGCCTGATCATCTGCTCTTGCAAGGCCTGGGGGGTCACCGCGCGATCACCATAGTCGTAGGTGCGCCAGAACCACGAGCCACCGGCCTCGGCATCAGGAATTGGAATGCCAGCGCTCTTCAGGTTCTGGTATTGCTGCTCGGTGAGCTTGGTGCGGGCCCAGGTACTCTTGCCCTTGATGACCTGCAGGGCATGCCGCACGTTCTCATCCCAACCTTTGCCGAACAGCGTGCCGGTCACTTTGTAGTAGTCGCCGTCGTCTACGAACAAGGCATCGTCCTGCAGGTTGCCACTGCCTGGGCCATCGACTGCGATCCAGTCGACGAACTCCCTGCCGAAGGTATGGTTGGCCAGCGTGGCGATCAGCTCGCCATTCCAGAAATTAGGGTTGTTGTGATCGAAACGGTGGGAGCCGGTTCCGCAGAAATAGACGGTAAAAACACTCATTTGGATGCTTCCTTATGACTTGGAAGCTCAAACTAGTGCGTTCGGATACCAGCGCGCAGACGGAAAATCTACCAATAAAAAACCCGGCCAAAGGCCGGGTTCTTGTAATGCGCGTAGGCTTCAGCGTGCGTAGGTCATCAGCACGTCGGCAGCAGTCTGGCTGTCCACCGACATCATCACGCTCAGCGCGGTGACGGTCAGGATGGAGAAGCCAAACACTTTGCGTGCCCACTTGCTGTCATCTTCGGCCTTGTAGCCACCCCAGGCCATGTACAACCAGTACAGACCCATGGCGGCTGCGACGGCCAGGTAACCCAGACCGGCGTACCCACCCAGCGTCAGCATCAACGTGGCGAGCACGAAGGCCAGCACGTACAGCACGATCTGCTTCTTCGCCGCCAGGATACCGCGAGCCACCGGCAGGACCGGGATGTTGGCTGCGCTGTAATCCTTGAAGCGGAAGATGGCGATGGCAAAGCTGTGCGGCATCTGCCACAGGCTGAACATCACCAGCAGCGTGACCGCTGCCAGGTCGAAGCTGTTGCTCACTGCGCAATAGCCGATCACCGGAGGCATGGCACCGGACAGGCTGCCGACCAGGGTGCCGTGCACCGATTTGCGCTTGAGCCACAGGCTGTAGAAGCCGACGTAGACCACGAAGCCGATCAACGCACAGAACGCCGACAGCGGGTTGGCCTGGACATACAGCAGGCTGAAACCCGCCACCCCGAGCAGGGTGGCGTAGATCAGTGCGAGGGGCAGCGACATGCCGCCCTGAACCATGACGCGGTTCTTGGTACGTTCCATCTTCTGGTCGATGTCACGGTCGATGCAGTTGTTGAACACGCAACCGGACGCAACCACAAGCGAAGTACCTACCACCACCGCCAGGAACAGGGCGAAATCCACATGGCCCTTCGCGGCAAGGAAGAAACCGCCTGCCACGGAAAGCACGTTACCGAAAATGATCCCCGGTTTGGTGATTTGGATAAAGTGCTTCACGGACATGCAGTCTTACCTCACTTGGCCAACATTTCGTAGTGGATGCTGAACATGATCCACAGCGACAGGCCTACCAGCAGTGCGATTACCAGAGCGGTGAACAGGAACGTCGAGACAGTGGAGCGCTGCTCTTTCGAGCGGTCCATGTGCAGGAAGTACACCAGGTGCACCACGACCTGAATGACGGCCATGGCCACCACGATCAGGACGGTCAGGTTCTTCGGCAGGGTCGGATACATCACCAGGCCGAACGGGATCGCGGTCAGGATGATCGACAGGATGAAGCCGATCATGTAGGACTTCACGCTGCCGTGGTTACCTTCGTGGTGAGTGTCGTGTGCGTTAGCCATTACAGAACCCCCAGCAGGTAGACGACGGTGAAGACGCAGATCCAGACCACGTCCAGGAAGTGCCAGAACAGGCTCAGGCAGCTCATGCGGGTCTTGGCAGTCGGCGTGATGCCGTGCTTGTTGATCTGGTACATCAGGATGGCCATCCAGATCAGACCCGAGGTCACGTGCAGGCCGTGGGTGCCGACCAGCGCGAAGAACGCCGACAGGAAACCACTGCGCTGCGGGCCGTAGCCTTCAACGATCAGGTGATGGAACTCGTAGATTTCCATCGCGATGAAGCCTGCACCGAACAGGAAGGTGATAGCCAACCAGCCCAGTACGCCTGCCTTGTTACCGGCGAACATCTTCAGCATGGCGAAGCCGAAGGTGATCGAGGACAGCAGCAGGAACGCGGTTTCGACCAGCACGAAGTCGAGCTGGAAGATGTCATGACCCGACGGGCCGCCGGCAAAACTGCCGGACAGCACCGCGTAGGTGGCGAAGAGCGACGCAAACAGGATGCAGTCGGTCATCAGGTACAGCCAGAAACCGAAGACGGTCATCTGGCCCGAGTCGTGGTGGTGATCGTCGTGCCCATGGTCGTGACCATGCGCATCGCCGTGAATTACTTGACTGGACATTGATTACACCCGTTCAAAGGTTTCGACACGTGCGCCACCGGTAGGTACACCGGCAAGCTGCAGGGCCCGCTGGCGTTCGCCTTCGATGCGCGCCACTTCTTCGGCAGGAACCATGTAGCCCTGATCGTCACGTGCAGCGTGGCGAACGAAGACCGCGATGGTTGCTACCAGGCTCGCACCCACCAGCCACCAGATGTGCCAGATGAAAGCGAAGCCGAAGATGGTCAGGAACAGACCCATGAACAGACCGGTCGAGGTGTTGTTCGGCATGTGGATCGCTTCGTACTTGGCCGGCACCTTGTAGGCGACACCGGCTTCCTTGGCTTCTTGCCAGGCGTCCAGGCCGACCTTCTCAGGCATGTGGGCGAAGTTGTAGAACGGAGGTGGCGACGAAGTCGACCATTCCAGGGTACGGCCACCCCATGGATCGCCAGTGACGTCCAGGTTCTGGTTGCGGTCGCGAACCGATACGTACAGCTGGATCAGTTGGCAGGCGATACCGAACAGGATCAGCACCGCACCGACCACGGCCACGTACAGGTAGGGTTCCCACAGTGGGTTGTCGGAGTGGTTCAGACGACGGGTCATACCCATGAAGCCCAGCGCGTACAGCGGCATGAAGGCCACGTAGAAACCGGACAGCCAGAACCAGAATGCCGCCTTGCCCCACTTCTCGTTGAGGGTGAAACCGAAGGCTTTCGGGAACCAGAAGGCGAAGCCGGCAATGTAGCCGAACACCGCGCCGCCGATGATCACGTTGTGGAAGTGGGCGATAACGAACAGGCTGTTGTGCAGTACGAAGTCAGCACCTGGAACGGCCAGCAGTACGCCGGTCATGCCACCGATGGAGAAGGTGACCATGAAGCCCAGGGTCCAGAGCATCGGCGGAGTGAAACGCACGCGACCCTGGTACATGGTGAACAGCCAGTTGAACAGCTTCACACCGGTCGGAATGGAGATCAGCATCGTCGCCAGACCGAAGAAGGTGTTGACGCTGGCGCCGGCACCCATGGTGAAGAAGTGGTGCAGCCAGACCGCGAAGCCCAGTACGGCAATGGCACCCGATGCGTAGATCATCGCGTGGTGGCCGAACAGACGCTTGCTGGAGAAGGTCGAGGTTACTTCCGAGAACACGCCGAACGCCGGCAGGATCAGGATGTACACCTCAGGGTGACCCCAGGCCCAGAACAGGTTGACGTACATCATCGGGTTCCCACCAAGCTCGTTGGTGAAGATGTGGAAGTCCAGATAACGGTCAACGGTCAGCAGGGCGAGTGCGGCGGTCAGGATCGGGAAGGAAGCGACGATCAGCACGTTGGCCCAGGTGCAGGTCCAGGTGAAGATCGGCATGTCCATCAGTTTCATGCCAGGTGCGCGCATCTTCAGGACGGTGACCAGGAAGTTCACGCCTGTCAGTGTCGTACCCAAGCCTGATAGCTGTAGCGCCCAGATGTAGTAGTCAACCCCTACGCCCGGACTGTACTGGATCCCCGACAGTGGCGGATAGGCAACCCAACCGGTCTTGGCGAATTCGCCGACGCCCAGGGAGATGTTGACCAGCAGCACGCCTGCCAGCAGCAGGTAGAAGCTCAGGGAGTTCAGGAACGGGAAGGCAACGTCACGTGCACCGATCTGCAGAGGCAGAGCCAGGTTCATCAGGCCGGTGAAGAACGGCATCGCCATGAAGATGATCATGATCACACCGTGGGCGGTGAAGATCTGGTCATAGTGTTCAGGCGGCAGGTAGCCTTCGGAGCCGCCGGTAGCGGCAGCCAACTGGGTACGCATCATGATGGCGTCGGCGAAGCCGCGCAGCAGCATGACCATCGCGACGATGATGTACATCACCCCGATCTTCTTGTGGTCGACCGTGGTCAACCACTCGGTCCACAAGTAGGACCACTTGCGGAAATAGGTGATGGCACCAACGACGGCGAGGCCCCCGAGCGCGATCATGGCAAGCGTCACCATGACTATCGGCTCGTGATAGGGAATCGCCTCCAGGCTTAATTTACCGAACATCTCTTACTCCTCTGCACCGGCAGCTGGTTGCATACTCGTTTCCACACCCTTGGTAGTGGCCAGGTCTTTGCTGCCTGCTTCTTCGTGGCTCGGACGACCACGGTTCATGCCTTCGTACTTGTCGACGATGAGCTGGAACGTGTCAGGCGAAGCCTCGCTGTACAGCGCGACTGGGTTGTTTTCGCTTGGTTTGGCCAAGGCGTCGTATTCGGCCTTGTCCAGCTTCTTCGGCGAGGCCTTCACTTGCGCGACCCATGCATCGAAGTCGGCTTGCGAAGTGGCGGTTGCCTTGAATTTCATACCGGTGAAGCCAGCACCGCTGTAGTTCGCGGAGATACCGTCGAACTCGCCATTTTCGTTGGCGATCAGGTGCAGCTTGGTGGTCATGCCGGCCATCGCGTAGATCTGGCCGCCCAGCGCAGGGATGAAGAACGAGTTCATCACGGCGTCGGAGGTCACGCGGAAGTTGACCGGGGTGTTAGCCGGGAAGACGATCTTGTTGACCGTGGCAATGCCCTGCTCCGGGTAGATGAACAGCCATTTCCAGTCCAGGGCGACCACGTCGATCTGCACCGGCTTCACATCGGAATCCAGCGGACGATAAGGGTCGAGCTTGTGGGTGGAGTGGTAGGTGACGTAGCCCAGGGCGATGATGATCAGGATCGGGATGATCCACACCGCGGCTTCGATCTTGGTCGAGTGCGACCAGTCGGGGGTGTAGGTGGCAGCCTTGTTGGAAGCACGGTACTTCCAGGCGAAGACCAGGGTCATGATGATGACTGGCACCACGACCAGCAGCATCAGGCCGGTAGCGATGAGGATCAGGTTCTTTTGCTCAATGCCGACCTGGCCCTTCGGGTCGAGCAGGGTCCAGTTGCACCCACTGAGTAAAAGCATGCCTAAAAAGGGCAATATGCCAAACAGTCTGGGGTAACGCTTTTTACTCATCTCACGACCTCTAGATCAGCTTGCTTCAATGCAATGTGTTTTGTTCGCCAACACTTCGTCCTGCCAAGCGTTAGCATTTCGAGCTCGAACCCGCGCCTGCCTGGGATCCGACTGCTGGATCTGGGCGTTGAGCGCATGGACGAGCTTGGGGTTTTCTTAGGCTAAAGGCCTGTACTTCAGACCAATTCCATTTGGTGCGGGAAAACGCGGAGGGGTGTCCGCCCGGATCGCCGTTGGGCGAAACTTGTCGAAGTCAGCAAAAGGAGCGCTGGGGCTTCCTTCAATCCTGCGACTCGCAAGCAGTGCCGAACGGAAATTGGGGGCGATTGTAGATAGGTCGCCCCCCCTTGACTATGACTTATTGAGCAACAGTCTTTTACAGAATTTGTAATAATCCTGCCTGAAAAATCAACTTCGCGACAGTTTGTCGCACCCGGCTTGATAGCCCTGAAACCCTTGTATTACAAGGGCTCAATGTTGATCAGGATCAGTCTCTGGGGAAATTTTGCCGGTTATCTCACCGTGCAATAGACCTGCATCAAATCGGGACTTTTGTCTAAGCCCGGCGCCGATTCCGATAGATGCCCAGCGGCACCAGGATGGCAGTGAGGACGAAGGCCACCAGCGCCCATTGCGCCAGCGACAGACCCAGGATGGGCGGGTACGGTGTGGTGCAGAAACCGTCGACCTGGAATGCCAGGGGCCAGAGCCGCGCCAGGGGCAGGTCGTCGACGATTGGTTGCAGGACATCGACGCCGCAACTGGCGTACGGGTTGGCGAGTATATACACATGGTTGCCGGCCGCAACGATTCCGCCAATTGCGCTGAGCACGACCAACGCCTCGAAGAAGGTCAGGCTCCGTCGTCCGGGCATGGCCGCGGCAATGAACGCGAACAGCGCGATCAGCAGCAAGGCATAGCGCTGCAGGATACACAGCGGGCAAGGTGCCTCGCCTAGCACGACCTGCATGTACAGCGCGCCGCCGATCAGCGAGAGGCAGATTACCCCCAACAGCACGAGGAAGCGCCGTTCCCGATTCAGGCGCAGGGTTTGTTCGTTCATTGCCGATTCCTTGGATGGATAGGTGGCAGCGTGTTCCGCCTGCCTGGCGCAAGTCTACACGCAGGGATGGTCTCTTAGCGTGTCGAGGAAGCGGCGAGACAGCGCTGCGCAGGGCTATCCGGAGATGCTGTGACCGGTGTTGGCGACATCGGTTCAACCTTGGCCGGTAAAAAAAGCGGCTGCCCGGGCGTCGCGCAGGGACCAGCCCCTCGACACCCGGGAGTGAAGGATACAGTGATTAAAGCAGGATTAAAGATGAAAGCTGCGGGACGCTGTTCATCCTTCTTTATATATGCACAGGCCAACCCCTCCGACTTGCCCGCGAAGACGCCAGCCTGGTCAGTAGATCATTCCAGAGCAGCCGCCGGCCCGAAGAATTCGTAGCGGCTCTGCGCATCCGGAACCCCCAGCCCCTTCAAGTGACGACGGATCGCCGCCATGAAGCCCTTCGGCCCAAGGAAGTAGGCATCCACGTCACGCTCACGCGGCAGCCACTCGGCCAGCAGATCCTGGCCCAGCAGGCCGACTGCATTCGCATCCCGGCTGCCGTCGTCCTCGGCGTAGCAATAAAAACGCTGCAGTTGTGGATGTTGCGCAGCCAGACCGTCGACCCAGTCACGGAAGGCGTGTACCGAACCGTTGCGCGCACAGTGGATGAAGTGCACCCGACGCTCGGTCTGCAGCGCCGCCTCGAGCATCGCCAGGGTCGGGGTGATGCCGACACCACCACTGATCAGTACCAGCGGCTTGTCGCCAGCCGCCAGAGTGAAGTCGCCCGACGGCGGGAACAGCTTTAGGGTGTCGCCGACCTGCAGTTGATCATGCAGATGGTTCGACACCTTGCCCCCGGCCTCGCGCTTGACGCTGATGCGGTACTGCTGACCATCGCACAATGCCGAGAGCGAATAGTTGCGGCGTTGCTCGGCACCGTAGATGAACAGCTGCAAGCCGATGTACTGACCCGGCTCGGCCTTGAGTACCGGCTTGCCATCGACCGGAGCGAAGTAGAACGAGACGATCTCGCTGCTTTCCTGCTCACGGCGCACCACACGAAAATCGCGAGCACCGCGCCAGCCACCGTCGGCCTCCTCCTTGGCCTTGTACAGGCCCTCTTCGGCGCCGATGAGGATATCAGCCAGCTGGCCATAGGCTGCGCCCCAGGCAGCGATCACCTCCGGGGTGGCGATGTCCTTGCCCAGCACTTCCTCGATGGCGCGCAGCAGGCAACTGCCAACGATGGGGTAGTGTTCGGGCAGGATCTGCAAGGCCACATGCTTGTTGATGATCTGTCCAACCAGGCCACCCAGTTGCTCCAGTTGGTCGATATGGCGGGCATACATGAGCACACCGTTGGCCAGCGCACGCGGCTGGTCACCACTGGCCTGGTGCGCCTGGTTGAACAGGGGACGGACCTCGGGGTACTCGCTGAGCATCATCTTGTAGAAGTGGGTAGTCAGCGCCTCGCCACCGCTTTCGAGCAGCGGGACAGTGGCCTTGATGATTGCACGTTGGTCGGCATTGAGCATTGCAGTGACTCCTGAGCCTTGGGCTTCGAATGGTTACCCAGACCATCGCAATTACGATGCCAAAAAATAAAACATTATAAATCAATGAGTTATAAATAAAATTGTCAATATGACCAATGCGCGAGCATGGTCATATCGACAACATAGAGTCTAAATGACAACGGCCTGAGTCAGCAGACATGCGCCGACTCAGGCCGTTGCTCACAACACCAACGCTATTACGCAGCGTTGCGCTCGACCGAATAGGTCACCGATACATCAACTTCCTCGAAGGGCAGAATATCCGCGTTACCCACAGTGAAGCTGAACGGGAACCCGGTGAACGTCTTGGTCTCGGTGTAGGCAGGCGGGGTATTGCCGACAGCCGCCTCCCAACGCAGCGTGACCCTGTCGTTCACACGCAGAGGAGCATTTGCCGGCACCTCGATGATCGCGTTGATGGTATCCGATGGCAGCGACGCGCCCGCACCACTGCCCTCCACCTGGGCGCAGGTCGGTGCAGGAAAATCGACTGCCGCACTGTCCAGAACGCTGTAGACGTGCTCGGGCGAAGATCGCGTGATACCGAATTCCGGGGTAAGCACCGAATAGCTCAAGGTCAGGGTGCCATCCACCGCCGGGATAAGTAGCGGTAAATCGACCTCAAACACGAGTTCGTTTTTTTCTCCCCCCACAGGAACGGTCAGGTCTGTTCGCCAGGTCGCGCCGCCGCTGCCACCGCTCCTGGCCGTCCAGGCCAAGGTGACGACATCCCCTGCGCTTTGCCCAGGATAGAGAGGGATGCGCACGTGAACCTTGTCTGTGGTCAGGTCGGCAAGATCGATGACATCGCCTGTTGCCTCGACCAGGTCCGGGCGTTGCAACACAATGCCCTCCCCGACAATGGTGAGCGAGCGCCGGCGAGAAGGTCTGGCTGCACCACCAGCGGCAGGTATCGACTCATAAAAGACAGTGGCCAGGCCATTCACCACCAGCACCGCAAAGAGATAGGGCAGGCTGAAGATCTTGTCGCGTGTGCCGGTGATCGTTCTGATGGGCCAGTCATAACGCACTTCTCTTGCATCGGTTCCGGCACTGAGCCCGACCCAATGCATCGTGACTCTATCGCCGGGCGTATAACCGACATAGTCCGGCAAGTAGATGGTCACATCCTGCCCCGCCAACGGCACCAGATCCAGCTGGTAGGGTGGACTCTCCGCACTTTCGACTTCAGGTGCCGCGAGCGCATCGGGATCTTCGACCTTTACATAGGCCGATGGAGACGGCCGCGAGTAGTTCTGCACCCGATCACGGATCTCGTAGTAGACCCGCAGGTCTTCGCCGCTTCCGCCCTTCTCTATCACATCCGCCGGAACATCAATCACCCAATTCTTGCCTACGTCGCCTGCGCCCAGGCGTGCCCCCACATGACGAACACCGCTCCAGATCAAGGTGACCTGGTCATCCGGCTGCATGAAACGCCAAGGCACGATCGAAACGCGTACCGGAGTGGTTGGGGATTCGATCGTGGAGGGCGTTACTAAAGGCGCGACAAGAAATTCGTTGACCGGCGTTTCCGGATCGGGATCAAGCCCCCCGGGCACACGCAGGTCGATCAAGACCTCTCTGTACTGCGAGTAGCGCCTGGATGTTGAGATCGGGTCATACAGCGAGTAATAGAAATAACCGAAATAAGGATAGGGAATCTGCTCGTCCGCTGGCAGTTTCAGGTCACCCTTGACCACACCGAAGCTCAACCAGCCTCGCGCCTGCATTTCGGCATCCAACAGGTAAAACTGCACTGCAGCCTCAGACGGATCGGCTTGCGGCGGTTGCGTAACTGGCTTGGTAGGCGTCCAGAAAAGACTGATCTCATCACCCTGGCGATACGCCTCGGGCAACTTCGCCAACATCGGCACGACACGCTCTGGATCAGACAACTCATTCCAACCCAGGCCATCGCGTTGCGGTCCTCCGGAATCCATGTCAGTGATGACCAGTGGATTCAGCTCACCTGCCAGAGCCGACACCGGCAGCCGACCAAGGAACATCTCTCGTTTGGTCATTGCAGATTACCCTCGCCTGTTGAAAAGGATGTTCGACCAGTCCCGCACACGCACAAAGCGCCTTGGCCGCAGTTGTCGCTCGACTCTACCCTCCGCACGCGAAGCCGTAACCTGACAGTTTTACCAGGTCCGATTGCCGTTCAGCCTGCTGCATCGCTGCAAGCGGACCTTGACGTCAGCCCGACAACTCGCCGACCGTATGGTCAACACGCCGTTCCGGAAAACCCGCATGTTCGCAAAACCCCTCCTCACCGCCCTCCTGCCTCTGGTCAGCGATCTGTCTCGCGACCTGCCGGACCAGGAACGCTATCGCCGCCTACTGCAATCCATGCGCAGCCTGCTACCGTGCGATGCTGCAGCACTGCTGCGCCTGGATGGAGAGTGGCTGGTGCCGCTTGCGGTCGACGGCTTGTCGACAGACACCCTGGGGCGGCGTTTCAAGGTCAGCGAGCATCCACGTTTCGAGATACTGCTCAGTCGGCCTGAGCCGACGCGCTTTGCCAGTGACTCCGAACTGCCTGACCCCTACGATGGCCTGGTCGCTGCAATTGATGCAGACCTGCACGTGCACGACTGCATGGGCTGCCCGCTGATGGTCGACGAACGCCCCTGGGGCTTGCTGACCCTTGACGCCCTCACCCCGGGCCGGTTCCAGAGCCTTGAACTCGGCGCCCTCCAGGCATTCGCAAGCCTCGCTGCGGCAACCGTCACCGTCGCCGAGCGCATCGAGAAGCTGGCCCTGCGCGTGGAAGACGAGCAGCAACGCGCGGAGGTCTACCGACAAGCCAACGACCAGCGCAAGGAACTGATCGGCCAGAGCCCGGCGCACAAGCACTTGCTGGAAGAAATCCGCCTGGTGGCAGGCAGCGATCTGACCGTATTGATCACCGGAGAGACCGGTGTCGGCAAGGAGTTGGTCGCGCTGGCACTGCACCAGGCCAGCAAGCGTGCGGACAAACCAATGGTCAGCCTCAACTGCGCCGCCTTGCCCGATACCCTGGTCGAAAGCGAACTGTTCGGTCATGTCAGGGGCGCCTTTACCGGCGCTCATGGCGAGCGGCGCGGCAAGTTCGAACTCGCCCACGGCGCAACATTGTTTCTCGACGAAGTCGGCGAGCTGCCTCTGTCGGTACAAGCCAAACTGCTACGGGTATTGCAGAGCGGCCAACTGCAGCGCCTGGGCTCGGACCACGAACACAAGGTAGATGTGCGCCTGATCGCCGCCACCAACAGAGACCTGGCCAGCGAAGTGCGCAACGGGAACTTTCGCGCCGATCTTTACCACCGCCTCAGCGTATACCCACTGCAGGTTCCACCGCTGCGCGAGCGAGGACGGGACATATTGCTGCTGGCAGGTTTCTTTCTCGAGCAAAACCGTTCGAGACTGGGGCTGGACAGCCTGCGCCTGAGCAGCGAAGCCCAGACGTCACTAGTGGCTTACGACTGGCCAGGCAACGTGCGTGAACTGGAACACCTGATCGGACGCTCGGCGCTCAAGGCCCTCGGTCAGCACCCCGAACGCCCGCGCATCCTCACCCTGCAAGCAGCAGACCTCGACCTTCGCACTACGCTGCCGACAAAGGCGGCTTCATTGGCCCCCATCGAGCCTGCCCTGCCGTTGCCCGAGGGTGGTCTGCGCGAAGCCGTCGACGCTTACCAGCGCCAAGTGATCGATAACTGCCTGCAACGGCATCAATACAACTGGGCCGCAGCGGCACGGGAACTTGGCCTGGACCGGGCCAATCTCGGCCGCCTGGCTCGTCGACTCGAGTTACGCTGAGCCACGCGGTGCATCGATGCGGCCCGGCAAGGGCGGGTAAAATAATGCGCCTCTTCCGATATCGGTATCCGCAAAGAGGCGCAAGGACAACGTCAACTAACGGGCTGGCGTGATATCTACTTCGATATCCATGAGGCGAGACAGCACGCTGTAGTTACCCGCTTGGTCTTGCACCCGGTAACCAAAGTAGCGCAAACCATTCGAGAGCTGCGCGCGTGTGAAATACACCACTTGAGTCGCCCTGGGATCGTCGACCACCCTGCTGACGCCCAGATATTCGCCCAACCCCTCGTCCGCAGACGAGCCCAGCCACAACTCGATTTTATCGCCCTGTTCACCATACAAGTAAGCGTGAACATTAACGGCCAGTCGGTCATTGACCAGATCGGTATCCCTGATACCGTTCCTCACTTGTTCAGGGGTAAAGCCCAACGCGGAAAGGGCATTTCCACCTGGCGCTCGGCGGTCCAGACGCACGCTGACCGGCAAGTTGGCGACCCCCCCCGTTTGGGTGACGGTATCAAACAGCTCGTAATCCAACGTGAACGTCTCATCGGCGCCCTCCCGTGGAAAGTCCTTCTGCTCGATATTCAGTTCGAATTGAACCACTTCGGGATCGTTCAACTCTTCTGTCGTCAATCGGTAAGGCCTGCCATAGCCCTCGAAGTCACGCAGCAGACGGAGCTCATGCGCAGGGGTCATGACATCGGCCTTGGTAATCTGAACGACCAAGTCGTTCTTCAGGTATTCGACAGGCACGATACCGGTGTCGGCATCGCGGCCAGGAATCGAGAGCGGTTGCAGAGGACCGTTCATCCGTGAGGTTTTACTCACTTCGCGCAGTGCCGTTTGTACGCCTGCGCCAAAGCTGGAGGATGTCATCTGCGTATCAACAGCAAAGCTCAGCAGACACTGCCCCCCTCCGTCATTTAATGCGATATACACATAGGCTACAGGCGCCCGCACCGGAATTTCCAGATCATTGATCAATGAGTAGTTCAATTCCGCACCATTGCGGCAGATGCGCTGCAACAGGGTGCGGTACAGCAGGGGCACCTCATAGTATCCCTGGTCAAGATCAGCTTGGGTCAGTGGCACGTTGGATGCCTCGAGGCGAGTACCGGGAAGCGGGGTCCATGGTTTTTCCGGAGGTTTGACATCGTTGCCCGTGTTAAAACCTTCGAAGAAGTAACTCAGTCTGGGGTTGCGTCCTATTTCTATGTTGGCGACACCCGCCAGAGGAATTCGGAACATCGTATCCCTCCTGCCAACGTCGAATTGGATGACTCGGTAGACCCCGCCTGTGTGTTCGTCTTCGTAATCGACCGCTTCCGGGAAGCTCCCCAACTGAAGCGGCGTAGTCCCGCCCGGCAGCTCCGAGCCGGCGGAGACAACGACTTCCTGATCGGGAGATCTGGCCGTTACAGGGGTAGTACCGCCACCAGGCAAATCCAACTCACGGGTAATGACAAAGAAGATTTTCGGTGTGCCTGTTCCGACCGCTTCGATCACATCGGCGAACGGAACCTCAATGCTGATATCGCTGCCTTCATTTGCCGTAGTGATCACGGTCGGCACGATAGGCGCGGAGATCGTGTCATAGGTCAGTTGAATGCTGTCGCCGATCTTCCAGATCGGCTGATTATCTCCAACCCTGGCACGGGAAATCTTTACACTGGCGGCTTTGCCAAAATCTTCAGGCAGGATGGTGTTGGGTGGACTGGAACCACAGGTAAGTACTGCAGGCCTGATTAACTCATGAACCGGTGTTTCCGGATCCGGATCCGGATCCGGACCACCGG
Source organism: Pseudomonas sp. RW10S2 (assembly GCF_014268985.1). NCBI lineage: Bacteria > Pseudomonadati > Pseudomonadota > Gammaproteobacteria > Pseudomonadales > Pseudomonadaceae > Pseudomonas > Pseudomonas sp. RW10S2. The sequence goes on from NZ_JABWRO010000004.1 coordinate 68,598, forward strand.
GTGACTCAAGATTGATATTTACAATGGTATCGGGAGAAGGCACAACCGGCTCAGAACCACGCCTCAAAGAATAGTTGATCGTGGTCTGCCCGAGAGGCCGCTTTGCGACGGTAGCGTAGGGAACCCGGATGATCGTGAGTGGGTCTTTGTCCAGGTCGGCCGACTGCAGGATATAAGGGAATGTATCGCCCTCCCAGGTCAGGGTGATGAGATCCCCCGCGGCAGGCGTACCGACTGTGTAAGTGGGTATTTCTACCTCGATAAAGGGCGTGGCATCATTATAGGTAATCAGCCCCTTTGCAGCCGCCGGCACTACAGCCGCGGCCAGCCCCGGTTGATCCAGATAGACCGGGATCTCCGTAGTGCTTGAAAGACTGCTGACATTACCTGACCAATCCGTTACCCGGTAACCGAAATAGAGTTTGCCGCTTCCACCGAAGACGGTGAGCTGTTCCCGGGTGAAGTGAACATCCAGGATATTAACCGGGTCAGCAACGTCAAATGCCGGGGTCAGGTAGAACCGCTCGTCCTCGGCATCAACGTTGGAAACCCATAACTCGACTTTGTCCTCAGCCTCACCATCGTGATAAGGGTCAATCTTGACCTTTAATAGATCACCCTCCATATCGGCTTCCGTAATCCCCCTGAGCTGTTCACCGGTAAAGAAGATACCCGGGAGATTATCGCCACCCGGCGCCAACCGGTCGAAACGCAACGAAATAGGGCGCAGAGACAAATTACCTCTATTTGAAATAGGGTCAAAAACTCGGTAATCCATCGTGTACGTGACGTCGGCACCCAGTGGTGGAAAGTCTGCCATTTTAAAGGGAATAGAAAAAGCCGTGACCGTATTATCATCAAAGCCCAGGTCTGCCAACCTGTATTTGGCACCGAAAGGTTCACCATTTCGATACAGTTCAAGACTGTCTTGACGACGCATGTCTTGCGCCCGCGGAATAATAACTTCCACGTCGTCCGACAGAAAATCTTTGTGTATACGTCCCCCGACAGGGTCACGGTTAGGAATAGTCATTTCTTCGAGCAATATCTCCGCAGCCGGTGCAACACTTCCCTGCCGGCGGCTCTTGATATTCATCCTTGTGTTCATGTTCATGCCCTCACCCAATCTGATTTACCTGATATCAAGTGCGCAGCGTTTAAACAACAAACATGCTCTCACCCACGAGACAACACATATCGCCCGTGACTCAGAACGACCCAGCCACATCACCATTCGTTGTCTACCAGCAAAAACATACAAGCATGAATATTCAATGCCGTAACCTAGCATTTTTAACAGGTGTGCGATCTCGAAACAGACTTCTATACTCGCTCTCATATCAAGTGCATGCGCTGCTCGGAATACGTGTACCGGGCACCGGGCGATGTTGAAACCTATCCGTTTGGAGCATGAGCCAATGCAAGGAAGCATTTCAGTCAAGAATCCGCCTATCCAAAGCGTGCTGTGCTTGTTTGCCCTTCTCGCAGCCCCCCTTGATGCCGCCACACTTCCAGCGGGAGGTTCGGCGACCGTAAGAGCCGGCGACGTGAGCGAACGCTGGACACTGACTGCCGCCACACTGCTCATCGAGCCCGGAGGGCAGGCGCTGGACATTTATGCTGACCCAGATTCCACAGTCACGCTGGACGGCGCCACAGTACGAGGCGGCAGTCGAGCGGCGCTTGATCTCATTGAGAGCCAAAGCACTATCCGCAACTCATCGCTGACCTCCACCGGTAATATGGGGCTTTCGGTTTCCACCGGTTTAGTCTTCAACGGCCGAACTTCGACCGCCTTGGTGGAAGGTAGCGAGATCAGCGGCTTCGGTCGTGGGTTGAATGTCTCGGGAAGCAGCAGTGCAACGTTGATCGACTCCACCTTGACCGGTACCGGCAACCCGACAGACTTCATCGTCTACAGCGGTCTTGGCATGTCGCTGGTCGGCGGAGAGGCGATTCTGAGAAACAGCACGGCAACCGGTAGCAACATCGCTGCGGCGTTGCTTGCAGTGGATGATGGCCATGCGAATTCGCGACTGGTGGTGGATCACTCCAACCTTATATCCCAGAGCGGTAGCGCCATCGTAGTCAGCAACCTTGGTATCGATCCGATGCTGGGACAGATCGAGATTCGCAACAACTCGAGCGTAACTGCCGCCAACGGCATCCTGCTGCAGGTCGGTCTCCCCGATGAAGCGCCCGCAGCCGTCACTCAGGCGCATCTGCTTATCGACTCCAGCACCCTTGCCGGAGATATTCAGGTGGCCGCTCATGCGTCAGCGGATGTAGTCATGGCCAATGGCGCCAGTCTGACCGGCAATGTGAACAACATCCGCAGCCTGTCCATGGCTGCCAGCACACTGAACGGCACGATCAACCAGCCGGTCGGCTCCAGCGCAACGGTGAGCATGACAGCACAATCGAGCATCGTGGGTGATGTCACCAACGTCGCCGCATTGACGCTGGATGCGAGCAACCTGACCGGCAGTGTCAGCACAAGCCCTGGCAGTGCCAGCGAGCTGACCCTCGCCAATGGAGCAACGCTGACCGGGACTGTCAGCAACGTTCTCGGCATTGCGCTGGACAACAGCCGGATGACCGGCAATATCCTTCACGATTCACCTGCCACAGGCACGTTGAGCCTGGCCAACGGTTCAAGCCTGATGGGTACCGTGACCAATGCAAAAGCCACCGAGATAGGTGATCGCTCCCGCTTCGACATGGTCAATAGCTCGAATGTCGGAGCATTGAACCTGCAAGGTGGTGTGGTGAATCTGCGGGGTGGCAATGACGAGTTTCGGGTGCTCACGGCAAGCAGCCTCGACGGCACCGGGACATTTGCTCTGGGTACCGACCTGGCCGATGGTCGCAGTGACCTGGTCAACATCGAAGGCCTCGCGCGTGGCAGCTACGGCATGACTATCCAGAACAGCGGAGCAGATCCCACAGCAGGAGGCACCGCTCAACGCGTGGTACATACCCAGGGTGGCGATGCCAACTTCAAGGTCCTCAGCGATAACGGCCTGGTCGATCTCGGTGCGTTCTCCTACTCACTGGAGCGCCAGGGCAATGACTGGTACCTGACCCAACGCCAGGACGATCCGATCATCTCACCTAGCACGCAGATGGCCGTTGCAGTATTCAGCGCCGCCCCGACCGTATGGTATGGGGAACTCAGCACCTTGCGCAGTCGCATGGGCGAATTGCGTGGTGGTTACGACCAAGGTGGCTTCTGGGGGCGCACCTATGGCAACAAGTATCGTGTCTCGGCGGCAGACCAGGTGCATTACCAGCAAGTGCAGCAAGGCGTCTCCATAGGTGTCGACAGGGCACTGCCAACCGAGAGCGGACGCTGGTTGCTCGGTATCATGGGAGGGTACAGCGACTCCCGGCTCAATATGCGCCTGGGCAGTGACGGTCGAGTGGACAGCTATTACCTGGGAGTGTACGGCACCTGGTTGGCCGACAGCGGCTATTACATTGATACGGTGATCAAGGCAAACCGCTTCGAGAACAAGGCTAACGCGCGCATGAGTGATGGGCACAAGGCCAAAGGTGAATACAACAATTATGGCTTCGGGGGATCCGTCGAAGCCGGACGGCATTTCAAGCTCGATGACAACTGGTTCATCGAGCCTTACCTCCAGGCGTCCGCGCTTTGGGTCAGCGGCGAAAACTACAGCATGGACAATGGCATGGAGCTCAAGAGCAACAAGGCCAACTCATTGCTGGGCAAGGCCGGCGCCCATGTAGGCAAAACCATCGCCCTGCAATCGGGTGGTTACGTACAGCCTTACGTAAAACTGGCAGCCGCTCGCGAATTCGCCCGCAACAATGATATTCGCGTCAACAGCACCACTTTTCATGATGATCTGTCTGGCGGGCGAGGCGAGCTCGGCGCAGGCGTAGCCATCCAGCTGGCAAATGCGCTGCAGTTGCATGTCGACCTTGATTACAGCAACGGCAAGAATATCGAGCAACCGTGGGGTATGAATATCGGATTCAACCTAGCCTGGTAAGGGCCAATAGCAGCCTGCTTGTGCACTCGGCCGCGACCCAAACCCCAGACTATTCCTACATACAACTTCCGAGACCTCCGATCAAATTCAGATCTTTTTTGACCGGAGATCTCCATGTTTTTCAAGACCACGCTGGCAATATTGAGCGCTGGCGCATACGCGAGTACAGCGATGGCGGCTGATGTCATTCTGCGTCCCGGCGAAAGCCGTGAGGTAAACAGGGACACACCGATGCATCGCTACTACCTAGTCGGCCAGAACACCCTCAATGTAAGTAGCGGCGCTCAAACGGGAAGAATCCTTGCTACAGACAATTCACGTGTAAACATCAACGATGGCCGCGTGCACAGCGTGGGCGAAAACGCGCTCAGCCTGTACAACAGCCATGCAGAGATAGATGCCAGCACCATTACAGCCTTCATCGACCCATCTCGGCCAGGGCGTTCGCTGATCGGAATTGCGCTCTCCGGCGACCAACAAGCCTCCAGCGCACGCATCACCAATAGTAAAGTCCAGGCCACTGGTCGCGGTATCAACATAAGCCAAAACGCCACTCTTGACCTTGCCAATACCTACGTCGAAGGCTTGGCAGGCGCTGACGAAGAGGGCCCCATTGCCGGCGGAGTCGGTCTGGTGATTGCCGGCGCCACTGCATCTGTTCGCGCGGGCAGCGTCATCACTGGCGACAACAATGGCATCGTCATGCTGCCCGATGTCACAGATGGTTCTGCAACCAAGGCCAATCTGGTACTGGACCAGTCAAGTGTGATCGGTCGTGAGGGCAGTGCTATCAAGGTGCTCCGACATATCGACGATGAAGACGTGAACATCGAAATCAACAACGGCTCCACCCTTTCGGGCGGTAACGGCATGATTCTCGAGGTTAGCGAAGGCGCTCGCGCCAATGCGGCGATCAACAACAGCCATCTGACCGGCAACATCGTGGCCGACAAGAACTCCACCTTGAATATAAGCTTGGCTGATCATGCCAGCTTGACGGGTTCCATCGAGAATGCCGCCTCGCTGAAGATCGATGCCAGCTCCAGCTGGTCCCTGACCGGCGATTCCAGCGTCGACAAGCTGAACCTCTCGGACGGCACCGTGAACCTGCGCGGCCCTGGAGGCAGCACTGGCTTCAACCGCCTGCAACTGGGCGAGCTGTCTGGCTCGGGCACCTTCGTGCTTGGCGCCGACCTGGCCACCGGCCAAGGCGACTTCATCGACGTCAGCGGCAAGGCCAGCGGCGAATATCGCCTGCTGGTGGAAAGCACCGGCACCGACCCGAACGCCGCAGTGATCGACCATCAGGTCGTGCACACCGGCGAGGGCAGCACCTCGCAATTCGACTTGATCGGCGGCCAGGTGGACTTCGGCACCTTCGCCTACGAACTGGAACAGCGCGGCGACGACTGGTTCCTGGTACGCAAGGGCAACACCACCACCCCGGGCACACGCACGGTCACCGGTCTGTTCAGCGCCGCGCCTACCGTGTGGTACGGCGAGGCAACCACCCTGCGCTCGCGCATGGGCGAGCTGCGCAACGGCAACACCCAAGGTGGTGGCTGGCTGCGCACCTACGGCAACAAGCACAAGGTATCTGCAGGCGCCGGTGCCGACTACAACCAGGTACAACAGGGCATTTACTTCGGTGCCGACGCGCCACTGCCGTCGAACGGCAGCCAGTGGCTGCTGGGCGTGACGGGCGGCTACAGCCGTTCGGACCTCGATTTGTCCGCCGGCACCACCGGTAAGGTCGACAGCTTCCATCTGGGCATGTACAGCACCTGGCTGGCGGACGATGGCCTTTACATCGATGCACTGCTCAAGGCAAACCGCTTCCAGAACACCTCGGACGTGCGCATGAGCGATGGCCGCAAGGCCAAGGGCAAATACAGCAACAACGGGATCGGCGCCTCGATCGAAGTCGGCAAGCACATCAAGCTGGACGACGGCTGGTTCGTCGAACCCTATACCCAGCTGTCCACGCTGTGGGTCGACGGTGCCAGCTACAACCTGGACAACGGCATGCACGCCAGCGCTGCCAATGCCGACTCCTTGCTGGGCAAGGTCGGTAGCCATGTCGGCCGTACCTTCCCACTGGATAAAGGCGGTTTCGTGCAGCCCTACGTAAAGGTCGCAGCAGCCCACGAGTTCGCTCGCAACAATCAGGTCAAGGTCAACGACAACAAGTTCGACAACGACCTGTCGGGCAGCCGCATCGAGCTCGGTGCAGGTGTGGCCGCGCAAGTCACCGACACGGTGCAGGTGAATGCAGGATTCGACTACATGAAAGGCAACAACATCGAACAGCCTTGGGGAGTCAACCTGGGTGCGCGTTACAGCTGGTAATCCTTCAGGGGCCGCAAGGCCCTCTTTTTTGCCTAAAGCCTGAACGGCCAAGGCCGATAACCCGGCATCCACTCCCTTTTCCGACATGCCCGAAGGTTATCCATGGCCACGCAAAATGCCCGCGCGGACTCGCTGTCCCTGCTGCTGTTCACCCTGCGCAGCGGCAAGCTGATGGCTATCAACCTGCTCAAGGTCAGCGAGATCATTCCCTGCCCGCCCCTGACCAAGCTTCCCGAGTCGCATCCCCACGTCAAAGGCGTAGCGACCTTGCGCGGCAACTCGCTGTCGGTGATCGACCTGTCGCGGGCGATCGGCGAAATGCCACTGGCCGACCCCGATGGCGGCTGCCTGATCGTCACCGACATCAGCCGCACCCGCCAAGGCCTGCACGTGCAGGCGGTCAGCCGCATCGTCCATTGCCTGAGCACCGACATCAAGCCGCCGCCGTACGGTTCGGGCAACCGCTCCTTCATCACCGGCGTGACCCGGGTCGACAACACGCTGGTGCAGGTGCTGGACATCGAGAAGGTCATCCACGGCATCGCCCCGCCGGAACCTGAAACGCATCCCGGCGAGCTCAGCGCAGAAGACGCCAGCCTGCTGGCCGCCGCCAACATCCTGGTGGTGGACGACAGCCAGGTGGCGCTGCAGCAATCGGTGCACACCCTTCGCCACCTCGGCGTCGAATGCCATACCGCGCGCAGCGCCAAGGATGCGATCAATGTCCTGCTGGAGCTGCAGGGCACCGCCCAGGAAATCAACATCGTGGTGTCGGACATCGAAATGTCCGAGATGGACGGCTACGCCTTCACCCGCACCGTGCGCGAGACCCCGGACTTCAAGCACCTCTACGTGCTGCTGCACACCTCGCTGGACAGCGCCATGAGCGCCGAAAAAGCCAAGGTCGCAGGCGCCAACGCGATTCTCACCAAGTTTTCCTCGCCCGAGCTGACCGACTGCCTCGTCGTCGCGGCGCGAGCGGTCGGCTTCGCCGAGCGCTGATACATCTGGCGACACAATGCCTTCACTTGATGGTGGGGAGGACTCGGGCATAATCACTCCCCTTCCGAGGTTTTCTTGCCGGTATCGCTTATGACCCCTCTTCGCATTGCCCTGATTGCCCTCGCCATGACCAGCGGTCTTGCCCAGGCCTCCAGCCCCGACGCCTGGAACGAGTACCGCCAGCAGATGGTCAAGCGCTGCCTGGCCGCCAGCCAGTTCAAGGACGCCCACGCCCTGGGCAAGCCCGCTGAATTCGACGACCGCACCGCCTATAGCGCCCTGCTGATCGAAGGCGTGTACAAGCCAAAATACATGAAGAACCAGACAGGCACCGAACTGTGCCTGTACGACCGCGCCCAGCAGCAAGCCTACGTCACCGAATGGAAGCCAGGCGCCAAGTGAGCGACGGCATTCGTTTCGCCTGCACCGGCTGCGGCAAGTGCTGCACCGGCCACCATGTACCGCTCACGCTCGCCGAGTCCCGCCAGTGGGCTGCCAGTGGCGGCCAGGTCGTGGTGCTGATCGAAGGCTTCATCACCGATGGCCCGGGCATGCCGGTCGAGCAACGCGATCATGTGCTGCGCCGTTCGCTCGCCGTGCCTTGCGGGAGTGCAGAGGTGCGGGTCTCGGTGACCTTCGCGGCCTTCAATCCAGGGCGCTGTCGCAACCTGGATGCCAACAACCTGTGCGGCATCTATGAAACACGCCCGCTGGTCTGTCGTATCTATCCGGCCGAGGTCAACCCGCACCTGCCTCTGCGCGTCGAAGCCAAGGATTGCCCACCCGAAGCCTGGCAACAAGGCCCGCAACTGATCATCGGCAACAGGGCCGTCGATCCGCAACTGGCCGCACTGATCGAAGCCTCGCGCCAGGCCGACCGCGACGACATCGCCGCCAAGGTTGCGGTCTGCCAGGCGTTGGGCATGACCACCAGCGCGCTCAAGGGCAACGGTTTCACCGCCTGGCTGCCAGACATGCAGGCGTTTCTCGCGGCGCTGGATCAGACGAGCGATCAAGCGCTCGTGCCATGGACAGTGCATGTGCAAGATGTCGAACTGGCCGACGGGCTGCAGGGGCATGGGCTGCTGACGACCGGCGAAGCGCCGGTGTACTACGCCTTTATCGGGTTCTGAGCTGGAATCTGCGGTGCCCTTTTCGCGGGCAAGCCCGCTCCCACAAAAAAAAGCAGTCCTAGCCCCTGTGGGAGGGGCTTGCCCGCGAAAAGGGCACCGCCAGCCTCACTGACAGCGCCGCCAGAACTCATCCGCCAACCGCCGCAGATCCTGCGCCAGCCCCGCCACATCACTGGCACTGCTGTGACTGCGCTGCCCCACATCCACCGTCGCCTCGCTGGCCTGGCGAATACTGACGATATTGCGGTTGATGCTCTCGCTGACCTGGCTCTGCTGCTCCACCGCCGCCGCGATCTGCAAACTCATCTCGTTGATCTGGTTGACCCGCACGCTGATGCTGTCGAGCGCATCGCTGGCCAGGCGCGCCTGCTCGACGCTATGCCCGGCATGGGTGCTGCTCTGACGCATCACCTGTACCGCCGCACGGGTACCCTCCTGCAAGGCAGCGATCATGCGCTGGATCTCGTGGGTCGACTGCGCGGTACGCTGGGCCAGGCCACGCACCTCGTCGGCGACCACAGCAAAACCACGCCCCTGGTCGCCGGCACGCGCCGCCTCGATGGCGGCATTGAGTGCCAGCAGGTTGGTCTGCTCGGCAATGCCACGGATCACATCGATGACCCCGGAAATCTCGCCGCTGTGGTTTTCCAGTTGCTGGATCACCTCGCTCGCCTCCACCAGCGAACCGGCCAGGTCCTGGATCGCGCAGCGGTTGCGGTCGACCACTTGATGACCCGACTGGGTTTCGTCTTCGGCCTGGTCGGCAGCCATCGCCGCCAACTGCGCGCTACTGGCAACCTGGGCGACGCTGGCGCTCATCTGGTGGATCGCCGTGGCGACCTGGTCCGCCTCGCTCTGCTGCTCGAGGCTGTTGGCATGGCTGGCCTGCAGGGCTTCGGCCAGCGATCCGGAATGCCCGGCCAGGCGTGTCGAGGTATCGCCTATGCGCCCGACCACCGCCCCCAACTGCGCCTTGAGCATGCGCATGGCGAAGTCGATCTGGCCAATGTCATCGCGCCGCCCCGTGTACAACTGCTGGCTCAGTGGATTGTCGGCCACCGCCAGGGCCTGGGCACGCAGACGCTCGAACGGGCGCAACAGCCCCCACACGGCCAAGCTGCTCAGGCCCGCTGCCGCCAGCCACTCGATCAAAGACACCTGCCAGGCGCCGGCCGACCAGCCCTGCCCGACGCCGATCACCAGCGCCAGCACAGCGCCAATGCCCAGCGACAGCCGCGCCCGCAGGCCCGGCACCGGCAGACGCTCGCGCCAGCGCCACCGCCCTTCGCGCAAACGTGCATAGCAGCGCTCGGCCGCCGCGACCTGCTCGTCGAGTGGACGGGTGCGCACCGACTGGTACTCGACCGTCTGCCCCGCACTGCCGATGGGCGAGACGAAGGCGCTGACCCAGTAGTGATCACCGTTGCTGCAGCGGTTCTTCACCAGCCCCATCCACGAACGACCGGCCTTGAGCGTCTGCCACATCTGCTCGAAGGCCTGGGCAGGCATGTCAGGATGGCGGACCACATGATGCGGCTGGCCGAGCAACTGCTCGCGGGCAAACCCGCTGATACGCACGAAATCATCGTTGGCGTAGGTGATGCGGCTATCGAGGTCGGTGGTGGAAAGGATGTTGGCATCACCGGGATAACCCACTTGGCGACCGGTAACAGGCATATTGCACTTCATCGGAGGCTCTCATTGTTGTCGGGACAATCGGGAGGGCGTTCGACTCTAGGGGCAAACCCCGGACGGGCATTGATCCAGCGCAATGCCTTGGCAATTGGCCATCAATGATTGGAAACTGTCAGCGCTGTCAGCCAGGCGTCACGTTGCCGACCCGGTTGGGGGGCTATAAGCAGAAAAAGGACAGGACATAAAGCCGGTTATCTAGGTGTTCTGTTCGCGGGCAAGCCCCCTCCCACAGGTACTTCCGTAACAGATGGTGTGCGAGCGGGCTTGCCCGCGCAGAACACGACACGTAACCAACCCTGCCAACTGACCGGTACCAGCACCGATGCGACGTCCCTCCCGCTCCTTCGTTCTCGCCACCCTGGCCATCCTCCTGCTGATCGCCGTGGCCGGTTGGTTGCGCCTGCGCCAGGACACGCCTGCCCCACGCGCGCAAAATGCCGTGCCGGTCAGGGTGGTCAGCGTCACCCAGCAGGACGTGCCGCGCTTTGCCAGCGCCATCGGCTCGGTACTGTCGTTGCACAGCGTCGATGTACGCCCGCAGGTCGAGGGCATCCTGACCCAGGTGCAGGTCAAGGAGGGCCAATGGGTCAAGGCAGGCGACCTGCTCGCCACCCTCGACGACCGCGCGATCCGCGCCAGTCTCGAGCAGGCTCGCGCCCAACTCGACCAGAGCCAGGCACAGTTGCAGGTGGCCGGTGTCGACCTCAAGCGCTACCGCCTGCTGAGCAGCGACGACGGCGTCTCGAAACAGACCCTCGACCAGCAACAGGCGCTGGTGAATCAACTGCAGGCCACGGTCAAGGGTAACCAGGCAGCCATCGCCAATGCCGAAGTGCAGCTGTCGTACACGCAGATCCGCTCACCGGTGACCGGTCGCGTCGGCATTCGCAACGTCGACCCCGGCAACCTGGTGCGCAGCAGCGACACCCAGGGTCTGTTCAGCGTCACCCAGATCGACCCGATCGCTGTCGAGTTCGCCCTGCCGCAACAGATGCTGCCTAGCCTGCAGAACCTGCTCAAAGCCCCGTCACCAGCGCTGGTCGAGGCCTACATGGACGCCGACGGCGAACGCAGCCTGCTGGGCCAGGGCCACCTGGCGCTGATCGATAACCAGGTCTCGGCCAACACCGGCACCGTGCGTATCAAGGCCGAGTTCGACAACAAGGATGGCCGCTTGTGGCCGGGCCAACTGGTGACCATTCGCCTGCGCACCGCCATCGACGAGAACGCCCTGGTGGTGCCACCACCCGTGGTGCAGCGAGGCATCGATGGCCATTACGTCTACCGCCTCGATGGCGACAAGGTTGCCAGCGTGCCGGTGAAGGTGCTCTACCAGGACAGCGACCTGAACGTCATCGCCGGAGTCAAGGCCGGTGATCGCCTGGTGCTCGACGGCCAGTCGCGCCTCAAGCCCGGGGCACGGGTCGAGGTCGCCCCCGACCTGCCCGCCAGCCCCGAAGTGGCTGACCGCCGGAGCCAGCCATGATCACCCGCAAAGGGGTTTCGGCCTGGTGCATCGACCACCCCATCGCCACCCTGCTACTGACCTTCGCCCTGGTGCTGCTGGGGGCCATCGCTTTCCCGCGCCTGCCGGTGGCCCCCTTGCCGGAAGCCGACTTCCCGACCATCCAGGTGACCGCGCAGCTTCCCGGCGCCAGCCCTGAAACCATGGCATCCTCGGTGGCGACGCCGCTGGAGGTACAGTTCAGCGCCATCCCCGGCATGACCCAGATGACCAGCAGCAGCGCCCTGGGCTCGACCACGCTGATCCTGCAGTTCACCCTCGACAAGAACATCGACACCGCCGCCCAGGAAGTCCAGGCCGCGATCAACACCGCCACTGCGCGCCTGCCGCAGGACCTGCCCAGCCCACCGACCTGGCGCAAGGTCAACCCGGCCGACAGCCCCGTGCTGGTGCTGACCGTCAGCTCCGAGCAAATGCCCGGCAACGAGCTCAGCGACTACACCGAAACCCTGTTGGCGCGCCAGCTCAGCCAGATCGACGGGGTCGGCCTGATCAACATCACCGGCCAACTGCGCCCCGCGATCCGCGTACAAGCCCAGCCCGAGAAGCTCGCGGCCATCGGCCTGACCTTGGCCGATATCCGCCAGGCCATCCAGCAGACCAGCCTGAACCTGGCCAAGGGCGCGCTGTACGGCGAGCACAGTGTCTCGACCATCGCCGCCAACGACCAGTTGTTCCACCCCGAAGACTACGCCCAACTCATCGTCAGCTACCGCAACGGCGCCCCGGTACGCCTGCAGGACGTGGCCAAGGTGATCGAAGGCGCCGAGAACGCCTACGTCAAAGCCTGGTCCGGCGACAAACCCGGGCTGAACCTGGTGATCTTCCGCCAGCCTGGCGCCAATATCGTCGACACCGTGGATCGCGTGCTCGACGCCCTGCCGCGGTTGCAGGAAATGCTTCCAGCCTCGGTCGAGGTGTCGGTGCTCAACGACCGCACCCAGACCATCCGCGCCTCGCTGCATGAAGTGGAACTCACTCTGATGATCGCGGTGATACTGGTGATCGGGGTGATGGCGCTGTTCCTGCGCCAGTGGTCGGCAACCCTGGTCGTCTCCAGCGTGCTGGGGGTGTCGCTGATCGCCAGTTGCGCACTGATGTACGTGGCAGGCTTCAGCCTCAACAACCTCACCCTGGTGGCCATCGTCATCGCCGTGGGCTTCGTGGTCGATGACGCCATCGTGGTGGTGGAGAACATCCACCGTCACCTGGAAGCCGGAGACGACAGCCGCACGGCGGCAATCAAGGGCGCCGGCGAGATCGGCTTCACGGTCATCTCTATCAGCTTCTCGCTGATCGCCGCGTTCATTCCACTGCTGTTCATGGGCGGCGTGGTCGGGCGTTTGTTCAAGGAGTTCGCCCTGACCGCCACCTCGACCATCCTGATTTCGGTGGTGGTGTCGTTGACCCTGGCGCCGACCCTCTGCGCCTTGTTCATGCGCAAACCGCCGCAGGAACACCACGACGGCTTCGGCCAGCGCCTGGTGCGCTGGTACGAAAAGGGCCTGGACCACGCCCTCGCCCACCAGCGCCTGACGCTGGGTGTATTCGGCCTGACCCTGGCGCTGGCAGTGGTCGGCTATGTCGCCATCCCCAAGGGCTTCTTCCCGCTGCAGGATACCGGCTTCATCCTTGGCACCAGCGAGGCCGCCGCCGATGTGTCGTACCCGGCGATGATCGAAAAGCACCAGGCGCTGGCGAAGATCATCGAGGCCGACCCTGCGGTGCGCGCCTTCTCCCATTCCGTCGGGGTCACAGGCAGCAACCAGACCATCGCCAACGGCCGCTTCTGGATCAGTCTCAAGCCCCGCGGCGAGCGCGATGTGTCGGCCAGCGAGCTGATCGACCGCCTGCGCCCGAAACTTGCCCAGGTGCCCGGCATCGTCCTGTACCTGCGCGCCGGCCAGGACATCAACCTCAGCTCCGGCCCGTCGCGCACCCAGTACCAGTACGTGCTCAAGAGCAACGATGGCGTGGCCCTGAACCTGTGGACCCAGCGCCTGACCGACCGCCTGCGGGAAAACCCGGCGTTCCGTGACCTGTCCAACGACCTGCAGCTGGGCGCCAGCGTCACCCGCATCGACATCGACCGCCAGGCCGCCGCTCGCTTCGGCCTGACCACCACCGACGTCGACCAGGCGCTGTACGACGCCTTCGGCCAGCGCCAGATCAGCGAGTTCCAGACCGAGACCAACCAGTACAAGGTGATCCTCGAACTCGACGCCCGCCAGCGCGGCAAGGCCGAGAGCCTGAACTATTTCTACCTGCGCTCGCCGTTGTCGGGCGAGATGGTGCCGCTGTCGGCCCTGGCCCATGTCGCACCGCCCAGCACCGGCCCGCTGTCGATCGCCCACGACGGCCTGTTCCCGGCCGCCAACCTGTCGTTCAACCTCGCCACCGGCGTGGCCCTGGGTGATGCGGTGCGCATCCTCGAACAGACCCAGCGCGAGCTGGGCATGCCCGATGCCATCGTCGGCAGTTTCCAGGGCGCGGCCCAAGCGTTCCAGAGTTCATTGTCGAGCCAGCCTTGGCTGATCCTCGCAGCACTGGTGGCGGTGTACATCATCCTTGGCGTGCTCTACGAGAGCTTCGTACACCCGCTGACGATCATCTCCACCCTGCCCTCGGCGGGCCTCGGTGCGCTGATCCTGCTCTGGGCCATGGGCCAGGACTTCACCATCATGGGGCTGATCGGCATCGTGCTGCTGATCGGCATCGTCAAGAAGAACGGCATCCTGCTCATCGACTTTGCCCTCGACGCCCAACGCAACCAGGGCATGACGCCCGAGCAGGCAATCCACCAGGCCTGCCTGACACGCTTCCGGCCGATCATCATGACCACCCTCGCCGCCCTGCTCGGCGCGGTGCCTTTGATGTTCGGCTTCGGAGCCGGTGCCGAGCTGCGCCAGCCGCTGGGCATCGCGGTGGTCGGTGGCCTGCTGGTCAGCCAGGCGCTGACGCTGTTCACCACCCCCGTCATATACTTGGCCCTGGAGCGCCTGTTCCACCGCCGCAAGGTCGCCAACGCGGCCGCGACCGCCAGTTGAGACAAACTCATGCGTGTGCTGATCGTCGAAGACGAAGAAAAAACCGCCGACTACCTGCATCGCGGCCTGACCGAGCAGGGCTTCACTGTCGATCTGGCCCGTGATGGCATCGATGGCCTGCACCTGGCGCTCGAGGGCGACTATGCGGTGATCGTGCTCGACGTCATGCTCCCGGGCCTGGATGGCTACGGCGTGCTGCGCGCCCTGCGTGCACGCAAGCAGACCCCGGTGATCATGCTCACCGCCCGCGAGCGCGTCGAGGACCGCATTCATGGCTTGCGCGAAGGTGCCGACGACTACCTGGGCAAGCCGTTCTCCTTCCTCGAACTGGTCGCCCGCCTGCAGGCTCTGACCCGCCGCAGCACCAGCCATGAGCCGCTGCAGATCCAGGTCGCCGACCTGTGGATCGACCTGATGGCACGCAAGGCCAGCCGCGCGGGCCAGCGTCTGGAGCTGACCGCCAAGGAGTTCTCGCTGCTCAGCGTGCTGGCCCGGCGCCAGGGCGAGATCCTGTCCAAGACCGCCATCGCCGAGCTGGTCTGGGACATCAATTTCGACAGCGACGCCAACGTTGTCGAGGTCGCGATCAAGCGCTTGCGCGCCAAGCTCGACGGGCCGTTCGACAACAAGCTGCTGCACACCATCCGAGGCATGGGCTATGTCCTGGAAAACCGTGCGGGCTAACTCCCTGGCCCTGCGCCTGTCGCTGCTGTTCACGCTAGTGGCGCTGGCGGTGTTCGTGCTGATCGGCAGCGCGTTGTACCGCCAGGTCGACCGCAGCCTCGACCTGCTGCCGGCGGCCGAGCTGGATGCACGCTTCAGCGTGCTGGAGTCCACCCTCAACCGCTTCGGCACCCTGGAACACTGGGCGAAGATCCACAACAAACTCAACCTGCTGGCCGAAGAAGACCGGCGCATCCGCTTCTGGGTGGTCAGCGATGATCCGCGCTTCGAGTACGGCCACCCCAACGAGCAGTTGCGCCGCTTCGCCCAGGGCCCGGAAGGCATGCGCGACCTGCGCCTGGCCGACAACCCCTATCCGTTCAAGATCCTGGTCAGCCAACTGCCGGCCCTGGGTGAACGGCCGGCGGTACGCTTCATGATCGGTATCGACACACAAACCTTCTGGCAGGCCCAGCACAGCCTGCTGGTGGCCATTGTCGGCCTGGCCGTGCTCGGTGTGTTGCTGGCCTCGCTGCTCGCCTACTGGGTCGCACGCATCGGCCTGCGCCCGCTACTGGCGCTGTCGGCAGAAGCCCAGGCGCTGGCCCCGCCACGCCTGGACGGCCGCCTGCGCACCCAGGACCTGCCGCCGGAGCTGGCGCAGTTTGCCAAGGCCTTCAACGCCGCGCTCGACCGGGTCAGCCAGGCCTATTCGCGGCTCGAAGCCTTCAACGCCGACGTTGCCCACGAACTGCGCTCGCCGCTGACCAACCTGATCGGCCAGACCCAAGTGGCCTTGACCCGCGGGCGCAGCGCCGAGCACTACTTCGAAGTGCTGCAATCGAATCTGGAGGAGCTCGAGCGGTTGCGCAGCATCATCAACGACATGCTGTTCCTGGCCAGCGCCGACCAGGGCAGCAAGGCCACTGCACTGACCCAGGCCTCGCTGGCCGAGGAAGTGGCGACCACCCTCGACTACCTGGACTACATCCTTGAGGATGCACGCGTCAGCGTCGAGGTCAGCGGCGATGCCCAGGCCCCAATCGAAAAGGCACAACTGCGCCGCGCGCTCATCAACCTGCTGAACAACGCGGTACAGCACACTGCGCCCGGGCAAGTGATCCAGGTACGGATCGATGTCGATAAGGAGCGGGTCAGCATCGCCGTGAGCAACCCCGGGCCGGCTATCGACAAGGCCCACCTGCCGTTGCTGTTCGAGCGTTTCTATCGGGTCGATGCCGCGCGCAGCAACAGCGGCGGTGGTAACCATGGGTTGGGCTTGGCGATCGTCAAGGCCATTGCGCTGATGCATGGCGGCAGCGTCTTTGTACGCAGCGAAGAGGGCGCCAATACTTTCGGCATCAACCTGCCGAGCGCTCAACTACGCGGGTTTAGGGTAAAAGTCTGAAGACCCACGCAGCAATTCTTACTTTTTGCGCAAGAGTGATTATCCTCTGCGGTACTGTTTCAAGTGCCTGTTCAGGACTAACTTAGCCCTGTCTTCACTCACACTTGCCACGCAAGAAGGTTGTTTCAAATGTCCAACAGTATGGGTATTGCCAGCGTCTTCGTCCTGTCGTCCCTGTTGTTGTCGCCCCTGGCCATGGCTGAGGAATCGCCGGCCTTCGTCGCCCGTAACGCAGAGATTGCCGCCACCCTGCAACAGTCGCAGGATGCCTATGCCGCGCAGCACCAAGGCGCGACGAAAGACGCGCAACAGACAGCTTCTAAAGTCTCGAACGATGTCAATGCCGACAGCTGATCGGCAGCCGGAACACGTCCTGTTTTCCCCCGGCTACGCCATGGGCAGTGCCTGTGTCGATATGTTAGCCTTTTAAAGCCGCTGCGCATCAGCGGCTTTTTTTATGCGCTTTATTTATCAGCCGGTTTGTAACGTCCCTCACAAGAAACTGCAATTCCGACAATTAGAAACTGCCCCACCGCTAGACCAAAGGAGCATTTACTCGTGTCCTTCGCTTTCCGTTTCACGCCACTGTTCGTTGCATTGGCCGCAACGATTCCCCACGCCGCCCAGGCGGACGACGACAAGGCTGATGGCTTCATCGAGGGTTCATCGCTGAACCTGCACTTTCGCAACGCCTACTTCAACCGCAACCAACTCAACCAGGGTGTGCGCGACAATCGCGAGTGGGGCCAGGGCGCCGTCGCCCGCTTCGAGTCGGGCTACACGCCCGGTGTGATCGGTTTCGGTGTCGATGCCCACGCCATGCTGGGCCTGAAGCTCGATGGCGGTGGCGGCCACGCTGGCACCAGCATCCTGCCGACCCACCAGAAGAACGAAGACGAACTGGGCGCCGCGCCGCATTCATTCTCCACCGCGGGCGCCGCAATCAAGCTCAAGGGCTTCGACACAGAACTGAAGGCCGGTGACCTGTTCCTCACCAACCCAGTGATCGCCGGTGGCGAGACGCGCATGCTGCCGCAGACCTTCCGTGGCGTGGCGCTGACCAACACCAGCGTCGACGGGTTGCTGCTCGAAGGCGGCCAGGTGAGCTTCACCAAGCCCTACAACCAGAGCGGCCACCGCCGCATCGACACCTCCTACTATAGCCAGCAGACCGACGACCAGCGCAGCAAGCACCTGTCGTGGGCTGGCGCCGCGTGGAACGGCACCGAGAACATCACCGCCAACCTCTACGCCGCCGAACTGAAAGACATCTGGAACCAGTACTACGCCGACTTCGACTACACCTATGTGGTCAATGACCTGGTCAGCCTCAACCCGGGCGTGCACTTCTACCACACCCAGGACACTGGCCAGTCGAAACTGGGCAAGATCGACAACAACACCTACAGCCTGCACTTCACCGTGGCGGCCGGTCATCACAGCGTCACTGCCGCCTACCAGCGGGTCAACGGCAATACGCCGTTCGACTACATCAACCTGGGCGACAGCATCTACCTCGACAACTCGCGCATGTACTCGGACTTCAACGGCCCCAACGAGCGCTCGTGGAAGCTGCAATACGACTATGACTTCGCAGGGCTCGGCATCCCCGGGCTGACCTCGTCGCTGTCGTATTCGCGCGGCAAGCTGGACCTCACCAAGGCTGATCCGAACAGCGTTGGCTATGGCCACTGGTACAGCGAGGACGGCAAGGATGCGCGCCACTGGGAACGCGACCTGGACGTGAAGTACGTGTTCCAGGAAGGCCAGTTCAAGGACCTGTCGGTGCTGCTGCGCTATGCCAGCCACCGTGGCAGCCAGGGGTACTCGGCCGTGGATAACGATAACGACGAGCTGCGTGTGATCGTCGACTATCCGCTGAACGTGTTCTGATCGGCCCTCTCTCAGCGGATGGCACCGGCGTTGCCGGTGATCGCGGGACGAGCCCGCTCCTACAGCCCTGTAGGGGCGGGCTTGTCCCGCGAAGCCCCTGATGCATTTCCGACGGACTAATCTTGTCCGACAATTGCCACTTCCCTAGAATATTGCCGCCGCTTTATAGCCCTACCCTCACGGAAAGAGGGGCCTATGCAGTAGCGAGCCTGATGTTGCACACTCGATCCCCGCGCCCCATCCTCCCCAGGCCTCACCCCGAGCTGATCCTCAACCTGGGCAGTTGCCTCGCCGTGCTCGCGATTGTAGGTATCGTCAGCTATCTGCTCGGCCGCGAACGGGACAGTGTCGAACAGTCCTCCATCCGCGCCTCGAACAACATCGTCCAGCTCATCGAAAGTGACATCCTGCGCAACGCCGAACTCTACGACCAGTCGCTCAAGGGCCTGATCTGGGCAGTCGGGCGCCGCGAGCTGCCGGAAGTCCCCGGCCCGCTGCGCCAACGCCTGCTGTTCAACCAGGCCTTCGTCGACCGCAGCCGCGGCGATGTGCTGTGGCTCGACGCCCAGGGCGACGTGGTGGGCGACTCCACCAGCATCATTCCACGCCAGGCCAACTTCGCCAGCACGAGGGTGTTCAAGGCCCACCAGGCCAATGCCAACCTCGGTCTGCTGGTCGGTCCACCGTTCAAGGCACAGCTGGGCGATCTCGATTGGTGCATCAGTTTCAGCCGGCGCATTCCCGGCCCCGATGGTGAGTTCGCAGGCCTGGCGACCGGCGCCCTGCGCCTGTCCTATTTCAGCGAACTGTTCCAGCGCCTGGATATCGGCGAGCACAGCAGCGTCAACCTGCTCAACACCAGCGGCCAGTTACTCGCTCGACAACCGAGCCGGCCACAAGACCTACCGATCGGCAGCGACTTCAGCCAATACCCTATTTTCCAGCGCATTCTCAAGGCGCGCAGCGGCAGTTTCAGCGCACACTCGAACCTGTTCGACGAGCGGCGCATGTACACGTTCGCGCGCGTGGGCGAACTGCCGCTGATCGTGCTGGTGGCGCACTCGTCTTCCGAAGTCTTCCAGGCCTGGCGGCGCACGGCGCTGATCGTCGGCCTGGCCACGGGGGTGCTGTGCCTGGGCATACTCTGGCTGACCGTGCTGCTGGGGCGCGAACTGCGTCGGCGCCACGATGCCGAGCAGGGCCTGGCCACCCTGGCAGCCACCGACAGCCTCACGGGGCTGGCAAACCGACGTCGCCTCGATCAGGTCCTGCGTCAGGAATGGGCGCGCGCGCAACGCAACCGGACGGCGCTGGCGGTACTGATGGTGGATGTGGATCACTTCAAGGCGTTCAACCAGCGTCACGGCCACGCTGGCGGCGACCATGCCCTGCGTGAGGTGGCGCGCACCATCAATCGCTGCATCCGCAGGCCGGCCGATCTGGCAGCGCGCTACGGTGGCGAAGAATTTCAGGTGGTGCTGCCGGAAACCGAACTGGCCGGTGCGTTGCTGCTGGCCGAGCGCATTCGCCTGAGTGTCGAAGCGATGCCGCGATTCGGTGCCGATGAGCAGCCAATCACGGTCAGCATTGGCATCGGCCTTTACGAACCCGGCACCCAACACGACCTTACAGAAGTGCTGGGTGCCGCGGATGAAGCCCTTTACCGGGCCAAGGCGGGGGGCCGTAACCGGGTAGAAGGGCCTGTCACGCCTGTTGCTTAGGAGCGGGCGCGAGCAGCGTCACGCAGTGCTTTCACCTGGTCGTGATTGCGCTGTACGCCTTGCAGTTGGCGATCGACCAAGGTCAGCGCATTCTGCGCGCTGGGGTTATTGAGCTTAACGAGCTTTTCTCGGGCTTCCTTGTAGGCCTTCAGGGCATGGTCTTCGCCCCGCTCCACTTCGTTGAGCACCGCTTCTTCATCCTTGCCGGTCACCATCGACTTGAGGTTGACCCAGCCACGGTGAATATCACCGCTCAAGCTGGTCGAGGTCTCGGGATCGCCACCAAGATGACGTACTTCAGCCTGAAGTTCGGCAGCGGCCTGGTTACACGCCGTCGCTCGCTGGACGAAGAAGGTCTTCAGCTCAGGATTCTTGACGTCATCGGCCGACTCCTTGAAACCCTTTTCGCCGTCCTTGCTGTACTCGATCAGGTCGTTGAGCACGTCGATCACATCTTTGTTGGGGTTGCTCATGGCGTAACTCCTTGGCAGGTGATAGTCCCTATGACTGGAGCAGTCTTCATGCCAAGCCTGAACATAAAATAAAAAGCTTACAAATCAGTTACTTATTTAATAGTCGCGACGACAGTGAAACGGTGTTCTGCATGATCGCCGCTTGCGTGCTCGTGCAGATTGCAGGGTGGATACGCACAGCGATTGCTGTATGGTCGGCGCTTTCAGCGCACCAGGTTCACCGAATGAAACCCGAATCCTTGCAACTGCTGGTCACACGGACCATGCCCTTCGGCAAATACCAGGGCCGGATCATCGCCGACCTGCCGGGCGACTACCTGGCATGGTTCGCGCGCAAGGGCTTTCCGCCCGGCGAGCTGGGCGGGTTGCTGGCGTTGATGCATGAGATCGATCACAACGGCCTGGGCGAGTTGCTGGTGCCATTGCGGCACAAGCGTTGAGATCAGTGCTGGATGCTTCGCGGGCAAGCCTGCGAAGCATCCTCCAGTGCCTCCAGCCGATCACTTGGCCGGCGCCACCACCATCTCCACCCGCTCCCCCTTCTTGATCAGCGCGTACACCACCGCCGTCACCAGGCTCCCGGCCAGGATCGCCAGCAGGTACAGCAGCGCATGATTGATCGCGTTGGGGATCAGCAACACGAACAGTCCACCGTGCGGCGCCATCAGCTTGCAGCCAAAGTACATCGACAGCGCCCCCGTCAGCGCACCGCCGGCGATGCTCGCCGGAATCACCCGCAATGGGTCCTTCGCCGCGAAGGGAATCGCGCCCTCGGAGATGAAGCAAAGCCCCAGCACCAATGCCGCCTTGCCCGCCTCGCGCTCACTCTGGGCGAACTTGCGCCGGGCCAAAAAGGTAGCGATTCCCAGGCCGATCGGCGGCACCATTCCAGCGGCCATGGTCGCCGCCATCGGCGCGTAGCTCGACGAGGCCAGCAAGCCTACCGAGAACGCATAGGCCGCCTTGTTGATCGGCCCGCCGAGGTCGACGCACATCATCCCACCCAGCAGCAATCCGAGCAGGATCGCATTGGTGGTTCCCATGCTGTCGAGAAAACGCGTCAGTCCCTCGAGCATCGCCGCCACCGGATGACCGACCACGTAGATCATCACCAACCCGGTGAACAGGCTGGCCAACAGCGGGATGATCAGGATCGGCTTGAGCGCTTCGAGGCTGGTGGGCAGACGCGCCCAGCGGCTGATGGCCTTGGCGCTGTAGCCAGCAAGAAAGCCCGCGACGATACCGCCAATGAAACCCGCCCCCAGGGTGCTGGCCAGCAGGCCACCGATCATCCCTGGGGCCAGGCCCGGGCGGTCGGCGATGGACCAGGCGATATACCCCGCCAGCATCGGCACCATCAGCTTGAACGCCGCCTCGCCACCGATCTGCATCAAGGCCGCAGGCAAGGTGCCCGGCTCCTTGAACGCCTCGATGCCGAAGACGAACGACAGGGCGATCAGCAGCCCACCTGCCACCACCATCGGCAGCATGAACGACACGCCGGTCAACAGGTGTTTGTAGACACCGGCCTTTTCACTTTTCGCGGGCGTCTCGGCTGCGCCCTCGGCGCTTTCCAGCTTGGCGTCGGCCAGCGCCTTGTCGAGGGTGGCCCGCGCCTGCTTGAGGGCGATGCCGGTGCCGCATCGGTAGATGCGCTTGCCCGCGAAGCGTGCAGCCGGCACCTCGATGTCGGCTGCCAGCAGCACCACGTCCGCCTCGGCAATGGCGTCGGCCGTCAGCGGGTTGCGTGCGCCCACCGAGCCCTGGGTCTCGACACTGAAACCGTAGCCCAGCTCCCGGGCAGCCTGCTGCAAGGCTTCGGCCGCCATGAAGGTATGGGCCACACCGGTCGGGCAGGCGGTGACCGCCACGATACGGGGTGCAGCGCTGCGGCTTGGCACCTCGGCGCCGCTCGCTTCGAGCACCTTGGCGTTGGCCGCCGCTTCATCGAGGAAACCTTCGCGATCGGCCAGCGCCTGGGCCGGGGTGCTCTGGTACACCGGCTTGCCGACGAAGCGACTCAGGTCCACCGAACCCGTGCTGACCACCAGCACCCAGTCGGCCTCGGCGATCTGCGCAGAGCTCAGGCGCCGCTCGGGGTGCTCGGCATCCCACACCTCGACACTGGTACTCCAGCCCCGGCGTTGGGCCGCGGCGGCCAGCAAGCGTGCACTCAATACACTCGACACCTGGCCATTCGGGCAGGCGGTGACGATCGCAATGTTCATCGGCGAGCCTCTTGTTGTTGTTCTGTCAGTTGCACGGCAGCCTCCAGGCGCGACAGCTGTTCGCGGTCGTCGATGCCGAAGCCCACCTGGGTCACCGCCTGGGCAGCGATGGCCGTGGCGCGGCGCAAGGTCTGCCCGGCGCTCTCGGCCTGCAGCAGGCCATGAACCATGCCCGCCACCAGCGAGTCGCCCGCGCCCACGGTACTGGCGATGCGCACCTTGGGCGGCTGGGCATGCAGTGCCAGGTCAGCGGCGAACCAGTTCACCCCGTGCTCGCCCTGGGACACCACCACGTGAGTGACGCCGCTGTCGAGCAGACGCCGGGCGGCATCGCGCTGCTCGGAAAAAGCCTGCACGGTGATGCCGAAAAGCTCGCCCAGCTCATCGGTATTGGGCTTGACCAACCAGGGTGTGCTTTGCAGACCGGCGCGCAAGGCTTCGCCGCTGGTGTCCAACGCCACCTTCAGGCCCTGTGCGGCCAACTGCCCCAGCAACTGGCAGAACCACTGCGTGCTGACGCCACGCGGCAAGCTGCCTGCCACCACCACCACGTCATGCCCGGCTGCCCGCTGTGCCAGGTACTCGAGCAGCTCGGCCTGGGCCGCGTCGTCGACCTGCGGGCCCTGGCCATTGACATCGGTGACCCGGCCATCGGCCTCGACCAGCTTGATGTTGGTGCGGGTTTCGCCCGGCACGCGAACGAAACCGTCGTCGAAGCCGCGGCGGGCAATCAGCGCTTCGAAAGGCTGCAGGTTGTCGCGCCCCAGAAAGCCGCTGACCGTCACCTGATGCCCAAGGTCAGCCAGCACCTGGGCAACGTTCAGGCCCTTGCCGGCGGCGTGGCTGCGCTGGTCATGGGTGCGATTGACCTCACCGGCGTGCAGGCGCTCGAGGGTTACCGTGAGGTCGATCGCAGGGTTGAGGGTCAGGGTAAGAATCTTGGCCATTTCAATAACGCTCCACCAGCGCCCGTACCGCCTCGGCGCTGTCCTGTTGCAGGGCCTCGCGCGCCAGGGCACGGGCCGTCGGGTAATCGGCCTGGCGCACCAGGGCCTTGACTTCGGCGACGCTGCGCGCCGCGACGCTCAGTTCGTCCACCGCCAGCCCCAGCAGCACCGGCACTGCCTGCGGGTCGGCCGCCAGTTCACCGCACACGCCCACCCACTTGCCTTCGGCATGGGCGGCGCGCACGGTCATGTCGATCAGTTGCAGCACCGCCGGGTGCAGACCATCGGCCTGGGCCGACAGGCTCGGATGGCCGCGGTCGATGGCCAGGGCGTACTGGGTCAGGTCGTTGGTGCCGATGCTGAAGAAGTCCACCTCCCGGGCAAGTTGCGGGGCCAGCAGCGCAGCCGACGGCACCTCGACCATGATCCCCACCTGCAGGTCATTGACCGGGATCTCCTCACGCAGCCGCGCGACCATGGCTTTGGCCGCGCGCCACTCATGCATCTGGCCGACCATCGGGAACATGATCCGCAGTGGCCGGTCGTCGGCCGCGCGCAGCAAGGCGCGCAACTGCTCCTCCATGACCTGCGGACGCTGCAGGGTCAGGCGCACGCCACGCACGCCGAGGAAGGGGTTGTCTTCATCGGCGATCGGCCAGTAGGGCAAGGGCTTGTCACCGCCCACATCGAGGGTGCGCACCACCAACGGGCGCCCCTGCAGGCCATCGAGCACGCGGCGATACTCGGCTTCCTGGGTGGCCACATCCGGCAGTTGCGGATGAGCCATGAAGATCAGTTCGGTGCGCAACAGGCCGACGCCTTCGGCGCCAAGCTCCACCACCTTGTCGATGCCACTGCTGTCACCGATGTTGGCGAAGACTTCGACGGCATGGCCATCGCGGGTCACGGCCGGCTCATGGCGTTTGACCCAGGCGGCCTGCAGACGCTGCTCACGCTGATCGCGTTCGGCCAACGCACGCTGCAGCTCATCGGCAGGCGGCGCAACGCTGACCTTGCCACGTTGCCCGTCGAGCAACAGCGGCGTACCCGCCTCCACCAGCAGGATCGCCGCCCCGGCACCGACCACCGCCGGAATGCCCAAAGCGCGGGCAACGATGGCGCTGTGCGCGGTGGCCCCGCCTTGCGCGGTCACGATGCCAGCAACCCGCGTCGGGTCGAGACGCGCCACATCGGACGGCCCGACTTCAGCCATCACCAGTACATAAGGCTGTTGCGGCTCGGCCTGCTCCGCGACGCCACACAGCTGCGCCAGCACCCTTCGGCCAATGTCGCGCAGGTCGGCGGCACGTTCGGCGAGCAACGCATCGCGCAGCGCCTCCTGTTGGCTTGCGGCCGCCTCGATCACCGCCATCCACGCCGCTGCGGCGCTTTCGCCCTGGGTCAGGCGCAGGTCCACCTCATCGCCCAGTGCCGGGTCGGCGAGCATCTCCTGGTGTGTGATGAAGATTTCACCGATCGCCTTGTCGCTGCGTTGCACCAGTGTCTGCAGCTCGGCGTTGACCGCTGCCAGGGCAGCACGCAGCCTGGCACGTTCCTGGGCGCAGGATTCGCCGCGCAGCGGATAATCGATCTGGCGCTCAATCCGTACATGGGCCGGCCCGCTGGCGATGCCTGGCGCTGCACCGACGCCCTGGACCTGGCTACCGGGCAGCGGCGCTTGCAAGGTTTCGCCCACCACCTCGGCGACCGGCAGGGCATGCGCCGGCAACGGTTCGACGTCCTCGCCCAGGCCCTGTTCGATGGCTTCCAGCAACACCGGCAGGGCATCACTGGCGATGGCCGGCTCGGCGATCAGTTCCAGTTCCTGCCCACGCCGAGCCCCTAGTGACAGCAGGCGGCTCAGGCTTTTCACCGATACGCCGGGATGGCCGCTGTCGGTCAGGCGGATGCGGATCTCACCCTCGAAGCCCTTGGCCAGTTGCGCCAGCACCTTCGCCGGGCGGGCATGCAGGCCATGGGGGTTGGCCAGTATCACGCGCACGCTGGGCCAATCTGGCGGCGCCTCGCCGCCCAGCACCTGCAGCACATCGCGGCTGCTGGTGGCCTGGTAGAGGGTCTGCCCGCGCCCTTCGATCAGCACCTGACACAGGCGCTCGAGCAAGGCCTGGTGCGCAGCGCCAAGGCTGGCCAGGCAGAACAGGCCGTTCAACGGCTGGTCACGATGACGCAGGGGCTGCTGCGGCGTCACGAACGCCAGGCCAGGCTGCAGCACATCGCGCTCGCTGTGCAACCACCACAACCCCTCCCCCAACGGCAGTGGCTCGGCCTGCTGCAACAGCGCTGCGAAACCGCTGTCTACACAGCCGCCACGCTGCAGCAGGCGCGCACCGCGCCAGGCCAGTTCAGCGAAGTCTTCGGCGGGCAGGTTCAGACCGATCAGCTGTGCATCCAGCGCCAGTTCACGCGGCGCCCCCTGCAACAGCTTGAGCAGTGCGTCGGCAGAGCTGGCGCGGCGCAGCGCCTCGGCCAGGTCGGTTTCACCGAGGGCACGCGTCAGCAGTTGCAGCAGGCGCAGGTGTTCGTCAGAGCGCGCGGCGATGCCGATCGCCAGGTAGACGATTTGCCCATCGCCCCAGTCCACCCCCTCGGGAAACTGCAACAGGCGAACACCGGTGGCGTACACCAGGTCGCGGGTCTGCGGGGTACCGTGGGGAATGGCGATGCCTTGGCCAAGGAACGTGGAGCCCTGCGCCTCGCGAGCCTCAAGGCCCTGGAGGTAACCCTCGGCGACCAGGCCATCGCTGACCAGCCGATCGGCCAGCAGGCGCAGTGCCGCTGCTTTATCGCTGGCAACCTGGCCCATGGCTATCTGCTCTCTCGCGAGCTCGAGCATGACCTTCTCCTTTTGCAGTACCCGTCGCTCGGGACTGAGGTTATTGTTGTGGGATTCAACGCGTTTTTTCACCCGCGGGCTCAGGGGCAGTTCCCGTTCAATCGGATGCTGAAACGTTTAATCTGACCAGGCGGCCACGTTACTCGATAATCTGCGTAGGAAAAAGCCCCAGTTTGTCGGAACAATTGCGACAATGGTCGCCTGCACTTGGACACAATTCTGAGTAAGACTAACCGATCAGGCGCCCCAGGCTGCCCCGGTAATAACAAGGAAAATGCGGTGAAACTCAGCGATATCGCACGTCTGGCCGGTGTTTCCGTGACCACTGCCAGCTACGTCATCAACGGCAAGGCCGAACAGCAGCGCATCAGCAGCGCCACCGTCGAGCGGGTGCGCGCCGTGGTCGATGCCCACGACTTCACGCCCAACCCCCAGGCTGCCGGCCTGCGCAGTCGGCACACACGCACCCTCGGCTTCATCCTCCCGGACCTGGAAAACCCCAGCTACGCACGCATCGCCAAGCAGCTCGAACAGGGCGCGCGAGCCCGTGGCTACCAGTTGCTGATCGCCAGCAGTGATGACCAACCCGAGAGCGAACGCCAACTGCAGCAGTTGTTCCGCGCTCGCCGCTGCGATGCGTTGTTCGTCGCCAGTTGCCTGCCGCCGGAAGATGACAGTTATCGCGAAATGCAGAGCAAGGGCCTGCCAGTGATTGCCATCGACCGCCGCCTCGACCCCGCGCACTTCTGCTCGGTGATCAGTGACGACCGCGATGCCAGCCGCCAACTCACCGAAAGCCTGCTGGGCAGCAAGCCTCGCAGCATCGCCTTGATCGGTGCGCGTCCGGAGCTGTCGGTCAGCCAGGCCCGCGCCGGGGGGTTCGACGAGGCCCTGCAAGGTTTTGATGGCGAAGTTCGCCGCTACGAAGGCGACGCCTTCAGCCGCGCCTGTGGCCAGCGCCTGATGGAAACGCTGATCGACGAGCTCGGCGACCTGCCCGATGCCCTGGTGACGACCTCCTACGTATTGCTGCAAGGCGTGTTCGACGCCCTGCAAGCCCGTGCCAGCGGGCCACGTGGGCTGCAACTGGGCACCTTCGGCGACAACCAGTTGCTCGACTTCCTGCCGCTGCCGGTCAACGCCATGGCCCAGCAGCACGGTCAGATCGCCGCCACCGCACTGGAGCTGGCCCTGGCCGCCATCGAGCAGAAGACCTACGCCCCAGGCGTACATGCCGTGGCGCGAACCTTCAAGCAGCGCATTTCGGCCTGAACATGCGCCTGATCGACACCCATACCCACCTGGACTTCCCCGACTTCGACGCCGACCGCGAGCGCCTGCTGGCCAACGCAGCGGCGCTGGGGGTCGAGCGCATGGTGGTACTGGGGGTGGATCAGGGCAACTGGCAGCGGGTCTGGGACCTGGCTTGCAGCGATGCACGCCTGCCAGCCGCCCTCGGCCTGCACCCGGTGTACCTCGAGCAGCACCGGCCCGAACACCTGGCGCAACTGCGCGCGTGGCTAGAACGCCTGCGCGGCGATCCACGCCTGTGTGCGGTCGGCGAGTTCGGCCTGGACTATTACCTGCCCGAGCTCGACAAGGACCGCCAGCAGGCCTTGTTCGAAGCGCAATTGCAGATGGCCTGCGACTTCGAATTGCCTGCGCTGCTGCACGTACGCCGCAGCCACGCCCAGGTGATCGCCACCCTCAAGCGCTACAAGCCCGTACGCGCCGGCATCATCCACGCCTTCGCCGGCAGCTACGAAGAAGCACGCGAATACATCAAGCTCGGCTTCAAGCTGGGCCTGGGTGGCGCCGCCACCTGGCCGCAGGCCTTGCGCCTGCGCAAGACCTTGCCGCGCTTGCCGCTGGAGAGCGTGGTACTGGAGACCGACGCGCCAGACATGCCGCCGGTGATGCACCCCGGCGCGCGCAACAGCCCCGAGCATCTGCCCGATATCGCCCGAGCGCTGGCCGAGGTCATGGGGGTGGAGTGCGTGGCGCTGGCCGAGGCCAGTACGCGCAACGCCTGTGAGCTGTTCGGCTGGTAGCCGCGCAGGCGGTTACTCTTCGAACAGGGTGCAGGCCATCACCAGGGCGTCTTCACGCCCGCCAGCGACCGGGTAGTAATCGCGACGCCGACCGATCTCGTTGAATCCGTAGCGCTCGTACAAACGATAGGCCGACTGGTTGCTGGCACGCACCTCCAGGAAACACTCGCGCCCATTGAGCTGGTAGGCACGCGCCATCAGGTGTTCGAGCAGCCGCAAGCCCAGGCCGCGCCCCTGGTTCTCCGGCTTGACCGTGATGTTGAGCAGGTGCGCTTCGTCGATGATCACGTTGATCACGCCATGCCCTACCTGCTGCTGGCCGTCGAACATCAGCCACACTTCGTAGGACTTGAGCGCATCCTGGAAGATCCCGCGGGTCCAGGGGTGGCTGAAGGCGGCATATTCGATCTTCAGCACGTTATCCAGATCCGCCTCGGTCATCGGGCGGAAACTGATCGAGTCACTCATTCAACGCTCTTCCAGCGCGCCATCAGCTGGCGCATCGCTTTCCAGACGTCCGCCTTGCGTTGCGGTTCGTCCATCAACAGTTCAAGACCCGGCAATGCCCAGACATCGCCCAGGCCGTCGATCTTCAGTGATTGGTAGTAGGCCTGGGCATCGGCGTCGCCGGCAAAACGCACCGCTGGCAGGCCGATCAGCCAAAGGCAGGTGCAGGGGGCCTCTTCGAGGCGGGCCTGGATGAAGCCCTGGACGAAATCACGCGCAGCCTCCGGCCCCTGCTCCATGTTGCCGCGTACGAACAGCGGCCAGCGCACCGGCTCGCCGATGATCTGCGGCGCATCTGGCAGGCCCGCAGCGCGCAGCATGTCCTTGAGCAACAGGTAGGAGGGGTCGCGGCTCTGGAACGGCTGGCCGGTAGCGAGCTCCACCAGCAACAGGCACGTGCCGGCGCGCAGCAGTTGCAGGGCGAAACGCGGCGGCGGCACCGGGGCCGGACGGGCAGCCTTGGGTGCTTCCTCTTCGCGCTCGACCGGCTTGGCAGCAGGCTTGGGCGTGCTGCCGGGGCGCGGGATCTCGATTTTCGGTCGCTCGCCGGAGCGAGCATGGACCGACGCGGCTTCGCCCTGCGCAGGCGCCTGGCGCACCGGCTGCACCTCGACATCCAGCTCCTCGACCGGCGCCACCGGCAACAGCAGCTCGGGGCGCGAAGGCGCGGCGAACGGCAGTTCGGCACGCGGCAGCCAGTGCACCACTTGCATGGCGGAAAGGTAGGCGCGGCGGCGGGGTTCGGTCAGCAAGGCTCGGGTATCCGGGGGGTTTGGTTCAGTCGGGCATTCTAACGCCGTTGGCGGCACCGTGCTGCAACAGGCTGGCGGAAAAATTTATTGCTTGTGTCGGCCTCTTCGCGGGCAAGCCCGCTCCCACGGGGCCAGGCGCTGTATCTGTGGGAGCGGGCTTGCCCGCGAAGAGGCTGGCACAGATCAACGCAAATCCCGGACCAAGGGGTGAAATCCTCCCCCCCGTATGCAGTACAATCGCCCCTTTTATTTGGCAAGAGTCGACCCGCCAATGATCGAACCCAAGCGCGTCCTGCGCGCCCTAGCCGAACACTGGGCCCTGATCGAGCCGCTGTGCGAGCGCTTCGACCAGGGCACCCTGAGCCTGGTCGAGCTGCGTCAGCAACTGGCCCGCCAGCAGGTGGAGAGCACGCCGCAGGACATCACCCAGCTGCTCGACGTGTGGATTCGCCTGGACATCCTGGTCCCGGTTGCCAAGAGCCCGAACCGCTTCGAGCTCAACGCGCAGATCCACGACTTCCTCGCCTACCTGCGCCGCGAGCACCGCCTTGGCCTGTGCCTGGAGATCGAAGCCTACCTGCGCCACCTCGAGCGCCTGGCCGGACACATCCAGGACGCCTTCGACAACCGCGACAGCGACGACCTGGCCCGCCAGTTGCGCCTGCTCGACATGCGCGTGCGCGATGTCCTGAAGAAGCTCGACAACGACGAACAGGCGCTGGTCGCCGTGGCCGAACGGGCCAAGACCAGCAACCGCCAGATCCCCCTGCGCCAGCGCTACGCCGAGGTCCTGGCGACCTGGGACGAATACGTCGAACCGATGATCCAGCTGGTCAACGCCGACGGTGCCTTCGAACAGGGCGTACGCAAGGTCGAGACCGTGCTGCTGCGCCTGTTAGGCGAGCAAGCACGCCTGGGCCACCTGGTCGACGACGACATGCTGCTGCGCACCCACGCGCGTATCCTCGAGATGCAGACCAGCGCCCAGCTCACCCTGCGCCACGCCCGCGAGCTGCTGCTGCCGCTGCGTGAGGAAGCACGCCGACACAACGCCGTCACCCGCGGCGCGGCACTGGCCCTGTCGGTGATCCGCAAGAAGGGCATCGACGCCGTGCCGCAAGCGGCCATGCCGATGTTCACCCGGCCGCAGAGCACCTTCCTGGGCAGCGCCAGCCAGGTCGAGGCCTATGTCTACGCCCTGGCCCGCTTCGAGCCCAAACCTGCGCGCTTCCCCAAGGCGCACAAGACCCACAAGGGCCCGCTGCCGCGCGCGCCGCGTACGGTCAAGGAAATGCTCGAACGCTGCGAGGACGCCCTGCCACTGCCCGACCTGATGGTCTGGCTGCTGGAGCAGGAACCCGAAGGTGCCACCGACGAGTTGCTGTACTGGTTCTCGCGCCTTTCTCGCGAAAAGCGCTTCAGCCGCGAGCGCCTGCAGCGCCAGGACTACACCACCCGCGAACACCTGGTCAGCCTGCGTTCCTTCGCCCTGACATCCAGCCGCGAACAACAACCGGCAGCCACCGAATCCACCGCGAGCCCAGCCAATGCATCTTGATCTTTCCGAACTGTCCCAGCTCGCGCCGATCTTCCGCGAGCTGTTCAAGGGTTTCCACGTCAGCCGCCGCGACCCGGAACTGTACGCGCAACTGTCGAACTTCCAGGACCAGTACCGCACCCTGTTCAAGGCGCTCGGTTTCGAGCTGGTCTGCGACACCCGCGGCTTCTACTACTTCGTCCCCGAACAGGCCGCCGCGCAGGTCAACAAGACCGCCCAGCGCCTGTCGCTGTTCACCTTCATCCTGGTCGAGCACCTGGCCGACCAGGGCCGCGACCCGATGGCCGTGCTCGACGGCGGCAGCATCGGCCGCGACGAGTTGCCCTCGCTGCTGGAAAAATACCGCGACCTGTTCCTGCAAGCCGAGGTGCAGACGGTCGAGGAGCTCGAAGAGAAGATCCTGCGCCGCATGACCCAGCTGGGCTTCGCCCATGAAGAAGGCGGCATCTACCGCTTCCTGCCGCCGATGCACCGCTTCCTCGATGTGTGCCTGTCGGTCCAGCAGGACCGCGACCTGGCCGCCACCCTGCACAGCGACCTGCCGCTGCCGGTCCCGGTGCTGGTCGAGGAAGAAACCCCGGAACAACTCAACCGCACCGACGATCCGCTCGACCTCACCCCCTTCGAGGGCGACGAGAGCGAAGAAGACGCCCTGGCCCGGGCCATCCGCGAAGAGCAACAGGAGATTGACGCATGAGCCAGGAACGCTACGGCATTCGCCGCTTCGCACTGCTCAACACCGCCGGCTACAGCCTCGGCCTGTTCCCGCTGGAACACCCGCTGTCGGTCTATGGCGCGAACAACCTGGGTAAATCGGCGTCGATCAACGCCCTGCAGTTCCCGATCCTGGCGCGCATGTCGGACATGAGCTTCGGCAAGTACAGCCTGGAGCAGTCGCGGCGCTTCTACTTCGCCAGCGACACCAGCTACATCCTCTGCGAACTGAACCTGCCCCACGGCCCGCACGTGATCGGCGTGGTCGGTCGCGGCCCCGGCGGCGGCTTCGGCCACCAGTTCTTCGCCTATCAGGGCGAGCTGGACCTGGCCCACTACCAGAAAGACGACACCTGCCTGCGCCAGAAGGAGCTGTTCACCAACCTCGAGCGCAACGGCCTCAAGGCCTACGAACTCAAGCCGGACGAACTGCGCCGGCTGCTGGTCGGCGGCCACACCTCGGTGCCGCTGGACCTGACCCTGATCCCGCTGCGCTCGACCAGCGAGCAGAGCCTGAAGACCTTCCGCGCGTTGTTCATCAACCTGCTGCACATGCGCGAGATCACCGCCGCCAAGCTCAAGCAGCTGTTCCTGGATGCCTTCGAGCACAGCCTGCGCTCGGGCAGCGTCGACTACATCGCCGCCTGTGAAGAAGCCTTCCGCGACGTGCGCCGCATGGAGCAGGACTACAACGCCCTGGTCGCTGCCGGCCCGCTGGTCGAGGCACTTGCCGGCGGCGTGGCCCAGCGCGACATCCTGCGTGGCAAGCTGCACCGTCTCTCCCCCCTGCTCGACAGCCTGCTCGGCACCTGGCAGGACTACGCCGTAGCGCGCAAGGAAGAGCTGGTGATCCAGGCCGAGCACTACCGCGCCGAGCAGGATGGCCTGCAGAACGACCAGCGTGGCGGCACCCAGGAGCTGATGCGCCTGGAGCGCGAAATCACCGGCATCCAGCGCTGGCTCGGCGAGCTGTCGGTGCTCAAGCACCGCTTCGCCCTGGTCGATGACGTCAAGGTGCTGGAGCAGCAACTGCTCGCCGCCAAGGACGCCCACGACGAACTGGCCGGCGCCCTGGCGCAGTCGCGTCAGTTCTCTGCCGAAGACCTCGACGAGCGCGTGCGCGACCTGGAAAAACGCGTCAAGGCGGTCAAGCAACAGCTCGAGCACGCCGACAACAACAGCTACGCACGCCTGCGCGAGGAGTTCTCGCAGCAGGATGTCGATCGCCTGATGCGCCTGTTCAATGGCGCGCTGTTCAGCCTGCCGCTGGGCGATCGGGGCATCGAGCTGGACGACAGCGACCTGTGGGTCAAGACGCTTGAAGGCGTGCTCGACAGCTTCAAGGGCGAGCGCTTCGAAGTGCCGGGCCTGTCCATCGACCTGTCGCACATCGAGCCGCCCGCACTGCAGGCCCTGGCCGACCGTGCGGCCCTGCGCGACCAGAAAGAGCGCCTGGAAAAGGAGCTCAAGCAGCTCAAGACCCAGCAGGCCGTAGCCCTGGACCGCGCCGCGAGCAAAGCCCAGACCGAGGCGCTGTACCAGCAGGTGCTGGATGCGCAGAAGGCCCTGGAAGACTTCCGCCGCACCGAGACCCTGAGCGCCGAAGAGCCCGAGAAAATGGAGCAACTGGCGCAGTTCGAAGCCGCCCAGGACGAGCTCAAGCGCTCCAGTGACGCCTTCACCGAGCGCGTCCAGCAGTTGTCGGCCAAGCTGCAACTGGTTGGCCGCCAGATCGCCGACATGGAAGCCAAGCAGCGCACCCTGGACGACGCCCTGCGCCGCCGCCAACTGCTGCCGGCCGACCTGCCGTTCGGCACGCCGTTCATGGAGCCGGTCGATGACTCGATGGACAACCTGCTGCCACTGCTCAACGACTACCAGGACAGCTGGCAGGCGCTGCAGCGCGTCGATAACCAGATCGAGGCGCTGTACGCCCAGGTACGCCTGAAAGGCGTGGCCAAGTTCGACAGCGAAGACGACATGGAACGTCGCCTGATGCTGCTGATCAACGCCTACTCGCACCGCACCGAGGAAGCCCTCACCCTGGCCAAGGCGCGCCGCGCGGCGGTCACCGACATCGCCCGGACCCTACGCAACATCCGCAGCGACTACGACAGCCTCGAGCACCAGCTGGCGCTGTTCAACCGCGAGATCAACAAGCGCCAGGTGTCCAACCTGGAGAGCTTCCGCGTGGTGCTGGCGCCGAACAAGGAAGCGCTCAAGCACATCGACCAGATCATCCACAGTGCCGGCCAGTACGAGGAAGGCGAAACGCTGTCGGTGTTCGACCTCACGCAGAGCGCCGAGCAGGATCACAAGAACGAAGAGGCCAAGGAGTACCTGGCGCGACTGGTAGCGGCCAACCACAACCAGCTGGGCCTGAAAGACCTGTTCGAGCTGGCCTTCGAGATCACCAAGATCAACAGCCAGCCGGTGATCCACGCCGACATCGACGGCGCCGCTTCCAACGGCACCACCATGACCATCAAGGCGCTGACCAACATGTACCTGTTGCTGCACCTGATGGACCGCGACCTGGCCGGGCGCATTCGCCTGCCCTACTACCTCGACGAAGCGGCGGACATCGACGAACGCAACCAGGCGGCATTGCTGGAGACCAGCCAGCAGCTGGGCTTCGTACCTATCCTGGCGAGCGTGAAGCCGCAGGTGTCGGCGCGCGTGGCGATCGATCTGGAAGGCGGCAGTGGGCCGAACGGGATCTACATCGACGAGGCGGACTGGAAGTACATCAGTCGGCGGGATGAAGTGAAAGCGATCGTGCGTGAGGATCAGGCCGAAGAGCTGGCCTGAGGCAACCGCGGCCCATTCCTGTAGGAGCGGGCTTGCCCCGCGATAGGGCCCGACCTGGCGGCGAGGTTGCCAAGTCGGGCCCTATCGCGGGGCAAGCCCGCTCCCACAGGGGGAGGAGCTGCGTCGTTTATTGGGCATGCGCCCAAGGCAGAATCGGAATCGCCGTCACCGCATTCTGCGGGCTACCTTCGACTATCCGGTCGCTGTACACCAGGTACACCAGCGTGTTGCGCTTCTTGTCGAGAAAACGCACCACCTGCATGGTCTTGAACACCAGCGAGGTGCGTTCCTTGAACACCTCCTCGCCATCCTTGAGCTCACCCTTGAAGTTGATCGGCCCGACCTGACGGCAGGCGATCGATGCCTCCGCGCGGTCTTCCGCCAACCCCAGCCCACCCTTAACGCCGCCGGTCTTGGCCCGCGACAGGTAGCAGGTCACGCCCTCGACCTTGGGGTCGTCGAACGCTTCGACCACGATACGATCGTTGGGCCCAAGGAACTTGAACACGGTGGACACCTGGCCGATTTCCTCGGCACCGGCCAGCATCGGCAGCATCAACGCTGCCACGGCAAACATCCTTTTCAGCACGGGCGTCTCCTTCAGACCAGAACCAGGTTGTCACGGTGCACCAGCTCAGGCTCGGCGCTGTAGCCCAGCAGGCTTTCGATGGCGTCCGACGGCTGGCCGATGATCTTCTGCGCCTCCAGGGCGCTGTAGTTGGCCAGGCCACGGGCCACTTCCAGGCCATCGGGGCCGACGCAGACCACCATCTCGCCACGGCGGAAGCTGCCCTGCACAGTCTTCACACCGACCGGCAACAGGCTCTTGTTCGATTCGCGCAGGGCCTTCACAGCGCCAGCATCGAGCACCAGGGTGCCGCGGGTCTGCAGGTGGCCAGCCAGCCACTGCTTGCGCGCGGCGAGCATGCCACGCTCAGGCGACAGCAAGGTGCCCAGGCGCTCGCCAGCCTTCAGGCGGTCCAGCACGCGCTCGATACGGCCACCGATGATGATGGTGTGGGCACCGGAGCGCGCGGCCAGGCGCGCAGCACGCAGCTTGGTCTGCATGCCACCGCGCCCCAGGGCGCCACCGGTGCCGCCCGCCACGGCGTCGAGCGACGGATCGTCGGCGCGGGCTTCGTAGATCAGTTGGGCTTCGGGGTTGTTGCGCGGGTCGGCGTCGAACATGCCGTCGCGGTCGGTAAGGATCACCAGCAGGTCGGCCTCGACCAGGTTGGCCACCAGCGCGGCGAGGGTGTCGTTGTCGCCGAAGCGGATCTCGTCGGTGACCACGGTGTCGTTCTCGTTGATCACCGGCACCACGCCCAGGTCGACCAGGGTACGCAGGGTGCTGCGGGCATTGAGGTAACGCTTGCGGTCGGAAAGGTCGTCGTGGGTCAGGAGGATCTGCGCGGTGTGCTTGCCGTGCTCGCCGAAGCTCGACTCCCAGGCCTGCACCAAGCGCATCTGGCCGAGCGAAGCGGCCGCCTGCAGCTCGTTCATCGCACTTGGTCGCGTGGTCCAGCCCAGCTGGCTCATGCCTGCGGCCACGGCCCCTGAGGAGACCAGTACCAGTTCCACGCCCGCTTCACGCAGTGCGACCATCTGCTCGACCCAGACTGCCATCGCACCACGGTCGAGGCCCTTGCCATCGGCGGTCAGCAGCGCACTGCCGATCTTCACGACCCAGCGCTTGGCGCCCGTCACCTTGCTTCGCATCTTCTCTTCCAACCTATGTCGAATCTGTAGATACCAAAACGCCGCTCATTTGAGCGGCGTACCGTGAGAGGGGGTTGAGGCCATCGCGGGACGAGCCCGCTCCCACAAGGATCGCAGCGGACCTGTGGGAGCGGGCTC
This sequence comes from Pseudomonas sp. RW10S2, assembly GCF_014268985.1. Lineage (NCBI taxonomy): Bacteria > Pseudomonadati > Pseudomonadota > Gammaproteobacteria > Pseudomonadales > Pseudomonadaceae > Pseudomonas > Pseudomonas sp. RW10S2. The sequence goes on from NZ_JABWRO010000004.1 coordinate 105,805, forward strand.
GTCCCGCGATGGCCTCAACGCCCAAGCCTGATCACGGCACACTGCTCGAAGAGCGGCGTTCAGTGTACTGCAACCGGTCAGTCGCGCACGTAAATGATTTCCGGACCGTCCTCGTCGTCCTCGAAGTCATCCCAGTCGTCATCGTCGCCGATGTCGTGGACGCTCTTGACGCCGGTACGACGCAGGGTACGGGCGTCGTCCAGGGCCTGCAGCTGGGCGCGGGCCTCGTCTTCGATACGCTGGTCGAGGTCCTTGAGCTCGGCGGCGTAGGCCGGGTCGTTGGCCAGGCGGTCGGCGCGGTCTTCGAGGAAGCGCATCAGGTCGTGGCTGAGCTTCTCGGTGCCCTGCTTGGAGATGGCCGAGATCACGTAGACCGGGCCATCCCAGTTCAGGCGATCGACGACTTCCTTCACACGCTCGTCGCGCTCGTCTTCCATCACCATGTCGGCCTTGTTCAGCACCAGCCAGCGCTCACGATCGACCAGTGCCGGGCTGAACTGCGCCAGCTCGTTGATGATCACTTCGGCGGCATCGGCCGGGCTGCTCTCGTCCAGCGGCGCCAGGTCGACCAGGTGCAACAGCACACGGGTACGGGCCAGGTGCTTGAGGAAGCGGATACCCAGGCCGGCACCTTCGGAGGCGCCCTCGATCAGGCCGGGAATGTCGGCAATGACGAAGCTCTTCCAGCGGTCGACGCTGACCACGCCCAGGTTCGGCACCAGGGTGGTGAACGGGTAGTCGGCAACCTTCGGCTTGGCGGCCGAGACGGCGCGAATGAAGGTGCTCTTGCCAGCGTTCGGCAGGCCCAGCAGGCCGACATCGGCCAGCACTTTCATTTCCATCTTCAGGTCGCGCTGTTCGCCCGGCTTGCCTGGCGTGGTCTGGCGCGGCGCACGGTTGGTGCTCGACTTGAAGCGAGTGTTGCCCAGGCCGTGCCAGCCGCCCTGGGCGACCATCAGTTTCTGACCGGGGGTGATCAGGTCGCCGATGACTTCCTGGGTGGAGGCATCGATCACCGTGGTGCCGACCGGCACGCGCAGGAACAGGTCCTCGCCCTTCTTGCCGGTGCAGTCGGTGCTGCCGCCATTCTGGCCACGCTGGGCCTCGTGGTGGCGGGTGTAGCGGTAGTCGACCAGGGTGTTGAGGTTCTCGTCGGCCACCATGTACACCGAGCCGCCGTCGCCACCGTCACCGCCGTTGGGACCACCGTTCTCGATGAATTTTTCGCGGCGGAAGCTCATGCAACCGTTACCGCCGTCACCGGCTTTTACCCGGATCGATACTTCGTCAACAAACTTCATTCAAAACCGCCTCTCGTCGGACGACGAGCTGAAAACCAGAAAACCCTGAGGCTCTTGCAAAAATGAGCGCGGCGGCCCCGTACCATCAGAAACCAACGCCGGCAGCCCAGACAAACAGCTTTGCAAGAGGCTCACCACAAACGAAAAAGCCCCGTCGCATGACGGGGCTTCTGGAGCGACGTCGCGATTAAGCGGCGACGATGCTCACGTAACGGCGGTTGAACTCGCCTTTCTTCTCGAACTTGATCACGCCGTCGATTTTGGCGAACAGGGTGTGATCCTTGCCCATGCCAACGCCGTAGCCAGCGTGGAATTCGGTGCCGCGCTGACGGACGATGATGTTGCCCGGCTTGATAACCTGGCCGCCATACATCTTCACGCCAAGGCGTTTCGATTCTGAGTCGCGACCGTTACGAGTACTACCACCAGCCTTCTTGTGAGCCATGGTTCAATTCTCCAAATAAATTCAGGGGACCTAGGGGATTAAGCCTGGATACCGGTGATTTTGATCTCGGTGAACCACTGGCGGTGGCCCATGCGCTTCATGTGGTGCTTACGACGACGGAACTTGATGATGCGAACCTTGTCGTGGCGGCCTTGCGAAACCACTTCGGCCACTACTTTGGCGCCAGCGACGACTGGAGCACCGATGGTGACTTCTTCACCGTTGGCAACCAGCAGAACGCGATCGAAAGTCACGGATTCGCCAGTGGCGACTTCCAGTTTCTCGATCTTGAGGAATTCACCTTCAGCGACTTTGTACTGCTTGCCGCCGGTAACGATTACTGCGTAGGACATTTTGAATCTCCGATAATCCTGCTCACCCAGCGCTTTATATGATGAGTATTGGCTGGCATGGCTGCACAAGGCTGGAACGGCCCGGTGCAATTGCGTAAGGCAGGTGCTGCCCAGGAAGTTAGGGTGCGCTATTTTACGCAACCCGGCAAAGCCTTGCAAGTGCCGCCCCGAGGGTGCAGGCAGCGCGCCTTGACACACCGGGACCCGCGACCTAGCATGCCGCGCAACCTCAATGGAGCAGCCGATGCAACCCCAATCCTTCTACCGCGCGGTAGCTGACGATTTCAGCGCCGTCGACGAGATCATCAAGAAGCAGCTGACCTCGCGCGTGCCGCTGGTATCGAAGATCGGCGACTATATCACATCCGCTGGTGGCAAACGCCTGCGCCCATTGCTGGTGCTGCTGTGCGGCAAGGCCCTGGGCCGCGAAGGCGGCGACCTGCGCCTGCTGGCCGCGACCATCGAATTCCTGCACACCGCCACCCTACTGCACGACGATGTGGTCGACATGTCCGGCATGCGCCGCGGCCGCTCCACCGCCAACGCCCTGTGGGGCAACGCCCCGAGCGTGCTGGTCGGCGACTTCCTCTATTCGCGCTCGTTCGAGATGATGGTCGAACTGGGCTCGATGCCGGTCATGCAGATCCTCTCCAAGGCCACCCGGGTGATCGCCGAGGGTGAAGTGCTGCAACTGTCGCGCGTGCGCGATGCCAGCACCACCGAAGAGGTGTACATGGACGTCATCCGCGGCAAGACCGCCATGCTCTTCGAAGCCTCGACCCACAGCGCCGCGGCGCTGGCCGGCGCCAGCGACGAACAGCGCGAGGCCCTGCGTACCTTCGGCGACCACCTGGGCGTGGCCTTCCAGCTGGTCGATGACCTGCTCGACTACAAGGGCGACTCCGAAACCCTGGGCAAGAACGTCGGCGACGACCTGGCCGAAGGCAAGCCTACCCTGCCGCTGATCTACACCATGCGCGAAGGCACGCCAGAGCAGGCGGCGCTGGTGCGCCAGGCCATCCAGAAGGGTGGCCTGGAAGACCTCGAGCAGATCCGCATCGCCGTCGAAGCCTCCGGCGCGCTCGACTACACCGCACAGATGGCCCGCGACTACGTCGCCCGTGCCATCGCCTGCCTGGAAGTGCTGCCGGCGAGCGAATATCGTGATGCGCTGGTCGAGCTGAGCGAGTTCGCGGTCGCGCGTACGCACTGATAGATCGCATCGTCTTCATTCGCGGGCAAGCCCGCTCCCACAGGGCCCAAGTACATCAGGCCTTTTGTGGGAGCGGGCTTGCCCGCGAATGCTTTTGTGCGGACAAAAAACATTTTCGCCGCAAAACCTTATACAATGTGCGCCTTTAACCCTCTGTACACCAAGGAACCGAAGTGAGCACTTTGCCGCCCTGCCCCGCCTGCAACTCCGAATACACCTACGAGGATGGCACCCAACTGATCTGCCCCGAATGCGCCCACGAATGGTCGGCCATCGGCGACGCCGAGGCGAACAGCGATGACGTGGTGAAAAAGGATTCGGTCGGCAACGTCCTGCAGGATGGCGACACCGTCACCGTGATCAAGGACCTCAAGGTCAAGGGCTCTTCGCTGGTGGTCAAGGTCGGCACCAAGGTCAAGAACATCCGCCTGTGCGACGGCGATCACGACATCGATTGCAAGATCGACGGCATCGGCGCGATGAAGCTCAAGTCCGAGTTCGTGCGCAAGGTCTGAGGCTATTTGCAGGGCCGCCCTCGGGTGGCCCTGACAGATCCTGCAACAGGATCATCTGCACCCTTTGGCAGAATTAATCCAATAGTCACTTGCTATTTTGATAATAAGAATTATTCTCATTGGAAACGCTTTCCAAGGAGAATAGCCATGACCTACCTGATCGACGCCTGGCTCGACCGCCCCCATCCCTACCTGCGCATCCTCCATCGCGAGACCGGCGAAGTCTGTGCCGTGCTCGAGGAAGAAGCACTCGACGAACTGCGTGACCAGGGCGACCTGGACCTCACCGGCCTGAACTCAAGTGAGCCTGGAGTACTGAAGGAACTGGTGAGGAATCTGTTTCTGTTCTGCTATGCGCGGGCGTTGCGCCCAGGGGGAACGGATTGGAATTGAGGGCGGG
>NZ_JABWRO010000040.1:0-39874 GCF_014268985.1 Pseudomonas sp. RW10S2
CACAGAAGACTGGTTCCCACAGAGGACTGGGTCCCACAGAAGACTGGCTGGTTTCAAACCCTAAGCCTGGACCCGACATTGGGCTGGCTTTTGGGTTTTTTACAAGACAGTTGGCCCTACGATCACTTGCGCGCCTTGAGCACCACGAACTTTGGCGTCGCCGCGACCTGCTCCACACCGCGGAACAACCGCGACAGCTTGCTGTGATAGCCCAGGTGGCGGTTGCCGACGATGTACAGCGCGCCGCCGACCACCAGCGCCTCCCGGGCCTGCTGGAACATGCGCCAGGCGAGGAAGTCGCCGACCACTTGCTGCTGGTGGAATGGCGGGTTGCACAGCACCACATCCAGCGACTGCTTCTGCTGCCCGGCCAGGCCATCATCGGCGTGGATGTCCGCTGCGCGATCGCCCAATGCCGCCTGCCAGTTTTCCCGCGCCGATTGCACGGCCATGTACGACTCGTCCACCAGCGTGTAGTGCGCATCCGGGTTGGTCAGTGCACTGGCGATGGCCAGCACGCCATTGCCGCATCCCAGGTCTGCGACCCGGGCGCTGCCGAGGTTGCGCGGCAGGTGCGGGAGGAAGGCGCGGGTGCCGATGTCCAGGCTTTCGCGGCAGAACACGTTGGCATGGTTGACCAGCTCCAGCGCTGGGCTGTCCAGGCGGTAGCGGGTGGGGTAGGGCGAAGCTGCGACGGGGCGCTCGCCAACCGTGGCGATCAGCAGGCGGGCCTTTTTCTGCGCAAGCGACGCCTGGACCGGGCCAATGTACTGCTCCATCAGGTCGCCGGCGGCACGCGGCAGGTGCTTGATCATCGCCCCGGCGATCACTTCGGCGCCGGGTGCCAGCTTGCCCTGCAGGCGGATCAGTTGTTCCTCGAGCAGCGCGAGGGTCTTGGGTACGCGAATCAGTACGCGGTCGAACGGCCCCTGCCAATGATCGCTGGAGGGTACGAAGGGCACGCTGTCGTAAGGTTTGCCATTGCGCGCGAGGTTTTTCTCCAGGGCCAGGTGGGCCAGATAGGAGTCGCCGCTGCTGGTCACCTGCACGTGGCCGGCGAGGCTTGCCGCCAAGGCGCCGAAGCTGTCGTTGAGGATCAGCACGCGGCACGCGGCTTGAGGTGCCTGGGCTGCCAAATGGCTCAGCAGGTACTCGTCGGCAGCGTCGAAGGCTTGCAGGGGGTCGTTGTTCTGCTCCGGCTGGCGGATCAGGTCGAGTTCGGCGAAGGGGCTGGTCAGCAGGGGCATGGGGGAACGGACTCGATGCGGCTTTGCCTATGGTGGACGACCACAGACGTCAAAACGTTCGATTCTACAGGGCTTTGCCGATGACGGGCAGTGACTCTCAGATTAAACCGTGACGCACGGCAACCACGACGGCAGCGGTCTTGTTGGGCACGTTGAGCTTGGTGATCACGCTGCGGATATGAAAGTTCACGGTGCTCGGCGACAGCGAGAGAATGCAGGCGATGTCTGATGCGGTCTTGCCATCAGCGGTCCACTTGGTGACCTCCAGCTCACGGTCGGTCAAGGCTGGGGCCGGATCCATCGCCTTGCGGTGATGATTGCAGATCAATTCATGCAGCACGTTGTGCAGCCAGAACAGTTGTGCGCTCTCGGCCAGGAATTCGAGTGTCGAGATCGGGTGCCTGGGGCGGGCCACGCTGAGCTGGCTGATGTCGTGGATGTGATCGTGGAGCGATTGCGTCCACCCATGCCGCAGGCCATGACTGCAGGCGAGGCTACGGTATTCGGGGGCCTCTTTATAGAGTTCGTCTTCCCAGAGCACTGGGGCCGTGGAGCTGCGGCTGAGGGCCATGACAGGGTCTTGCTCGATGAAGTGGCGATCTGCCTGATAGTGGGCATTCCACTCCTTGGGAAAATTGTTGTACAGGATCACATGGGCACGTTGTGCAGGAACATGTAGGTGCAGCGTAAGCCCGAGGTACTCCATCCCCATCTCTTGAACGAGTGCAATGGCTTGGTCGAACATGCGTTCTGGGTGCCGCTCACCCAGCAACGCATGGAGATTTTCGGGCTTCCAATGCGACATGTTCTTGCTCCAAGTGGATCCATAATTTCACGACATCCACCCGAGTGTAGGAAAAGCTGACTAACGCGCAGGAAATTTTTCGCTATAGCCAATGCTTGAATATAGATTTTGTTGTACCTGATCTGTACGAGACCCTACAGCTCCTCGGTGTTCCTGCGCGTCACTTTGCGCCACACTTGGCGTATTCACCTTGGGAGTCCGTCATGACCGCCAGTGCCGACAAGTTCACTTCGCAAACCCTGCTCGATGTCCAACCTTTGACGCCGAACCTCTTCAGCCTGCGTGCAACGCGTGATGCGGGGTTCCGTTTTCGGGCCGGGCAGTTCGCGCGTCTGGGGGTGTCCAAGGCCGACGGCAGTGTGGTGTGGCGGGCCTATTCGATGGTCAGCGCGCCCCATGACGAGTTTCTCGACTTCTTCTCCATCGTGGTGCCGGGTGGCGAGTTCACCAGCGAATTGAGCCGGCTGGGAGAGGGCGACACACTGCTGATCGATCGTCAGGCTTTCGGCTACCTGACCCTGGATCGCTTCGTCGGTGGCCGCGACTTATGGCTGCTGGCCACAGGCACCGGTATCGCGCCCTTCGTGTCGATCCTCCAGGACTTCGAGGCCTGGGAGCGCTTCGACAACATCAAGCTGGTGTATTCGGTGCGTGAAGCCAAGGAGTTGGCGTACCTGGACCTGATCGCCGGGCTTGAGCAGCGCGACTACCTGGCCGAGTTCGCCGGCAAGCTGCAGTTCATTCCGGTGGTCACGCGTGAGGTACATCCTGGCGCCCTGAATGCGCGGATCACCACGCTGATCGAGAGCGGCGAGCTGGAGCGGGCGGCGGGCCTGGAGTTTTCGCCGGAGCATTCGCGGATCATGCTGTGCGGCAACCCCGACATGATCGACGAGACACGCAAGGTGCTGAAGGCGCGCGACCTGCAACTGAGCCTGAGCAAGCGGCCGGGGCAGGTGGCGGTGGAGAATTACTGGTAGGGCGCTTTGCGTGCGACGCTATCCGGGGCCGTATCGCGGCCCCGGTGCGTTTCGGTCACGGCTGGCGGTTCTGCGCCTTGAGCAGGTCGCGGATCTCGGTCAGCAGGGTTTCCTGTGGCGTCGGCACCGGTGGGGTGGTGGGGGCCACGGCCTCTTCGCGCTTGAGGCGGTTGATCGCTTTCACGCCCATGAAGATGGCGAACGCCACGATCACGAAGTCGATGACGGTCTGGATGAACTTGCCGTAAGCCAGCACCACCGCCGGGATATCGCCTTCGGCGGCCTTGAGGGTGATCGCCAGGTCACTGAAGTCCACACCGCCGATCAGCAGGCCTAGTGGCGGCATGATCACGTCGCCCACGAACGACGAGACGATCTTGCCGAAGGCCGCGCCGATGATGATACCAACCGCCATGTCGACGACATTTCCCTTGACCGCGAAGGCCTTGAACTCGCTGAGCACGCCCATGTTTTATTCCTTTGTAACAAATGGTGAGGTAAACGCAGTGTAAGCCACTAAAACGCTTCATGCGCTGCATTCAGGGCTACAGACTGCCATTAGAACGAATAGTTTTGTCGCACGCAGCAGCGCCCGAGGCACATCGGGCTTGGGCTATCATGGCGGTCTTTGCCCAGGAGACTGACCCGATGGCCAAGGCCAAGCGCTTGTATGGCTGCACCGAGTGCGGCGCGACCTTTCCCAAATGGGCCGGCCAGTGTGGCGAATGCGGCGCCTGGAACACCCTCGTTGAAACCATGATCGAAAGCGCCGGCGCCGCAGCGCCTTCCGGGCGTGCGGGCTGGACTGGGCAGCAGGCGCAGATCAAGACCCTGGCCGAGGTCAGCGTCGAGGAGATCCCGCGCTTCACCACCAGCAGCACCGAGCTTGACCGCGTGCTCGGCGGCGGCCTGGTCGATGGCTCGGTAGTGCTGATTGGCGGCGACCCGGGTATCGGTAAATCCACCATCCTGCTGCAGACCCTGTGCAACATCGCCACGCAGATGCCGGCGCTGTACGTCACCGGGGAAGAGTCGCAGCAGCAGGTGGCCATGCGTTCCCGGCGCCTGGGCCTGCCCCAGGACCAGCTCAAGGTGATGACCGAAACCTGCATCGAAACCATCATCGCCACGGCGCGGGTGGAAAAGCCGCGGGTGATGGTGATCGACTCGATCCAGACCATCTTCACCGAACAACTGCAGTCGGCGCCTGGTGGCGTGGCCCAAGTGCGCGAGAGCACGGCGCTGCTGGTGCGTTATGCCAAGCAAAGCGGCACGGCGATCTTCCTGGTTGGCCACGTGACCAAGGAAGGCTCGCTGGCAGGCCCGCGGGTGCTGGAGCACATGGTCGACACCGTGCTGTATTTCGAGGGTGAATCGGACGGGCGCCTGCGCCTGCTGCGGGCAGTGAAGAACCGCTTCGGTGCGGTCAACGAGCTGGGCGTGTTCGGCATGACCGATCGTGGCCTGAAGGAGGTGTCCAACCCCTCGGCGATCTTCCTCAACCGTACCCAGGAAGAGGTGCCGGGTAGCGTGGTGATGGCCACCTGGGAGGGCACCCGGCCGATGCTGGTCGAGGTCCAGGCGCTGGTCGACGACAGCCACCTGGCCAACCCGCGACGGGTCACCCTGGGCCTGGACCAGAATCGCCTGGCCATGCTGCTGGCGGTGCTGCATCGCCATGGCGGCATCCCCACCCATGACCAGGACGTGTTCCTCAACGTGGTCGGCGGGGTCAAGGTGCTGGAAACCGCATCCGACCTGGCGCTGCTGGCGGCGGTGATGTCGAGCCTGCGTAACCGGCCGTTGGCCCATGGCCTGCTGGTGTTCGGCGAGATCGGTCTTTCTGGCGAGGTGCGCCCGGTGCCCAGCGGTCAGGAGCGCCTGAAAGAAGCGGCCAAGCATGGCTTCAAGCGCGCCATCGTGCCCAAAGGCAACGCACCGAAGGAAGCCCCGCCAGGGCTGCAGGTGATTGCGGTGACGCGTCTGGAGCAGGCCTTGGACGCACTGTTCGAATGACCGACCTTCTTGCAACTGATTCTCAGTAGCGAGTAGCATTCCGCCACCTTGCGACCACCAGCTGGAGTGCGTGTGGCGGAGTCCGATCTCAAGCGCTTGTTCATCAAGCATGCGAAAACCCTGCAGGGGCTGCTGACGCGCAAGGTGCGTGATCCGCAGCTGGCTGCCGACCTGGTGCAGGAAAGTTTCCTGCGTCTGGCCGAGCAGCAGCGCCAGGAAACCATCGACAACACGCCGGGCTACCTGTACCGCACGGCGCACAACCTGATGATCGATCACCTGCGCCAGCAGCAGCGGCGCAAGACCGACCTGGTGCCCCACGAGGCCCTCGAAGGCATCGTCGAAGAGCGCCCGGGGCTTGAGGAGCAGGCTGCCCGCGAGCAGCACCTGCGCCGCGTGCAAGCCATGCTCGAAGCGCTGCCCGAGCGCACCCAGCAGGTCTTTCGTCTCAACCGCCTCGAAGGCATGACCCATGCCGAGGTCGCCCGCCACCTGGGGATTTCCGACAGCTCCGTGCAGAAGCATCTGGCCAAGGCCCTGGCCTATGTGATGCAGTGCCTGCAGGACGGCGGATGACCAACGGTTTACTGACAATTGCCCCTTCAGACGTCAGCCCAGACATAACCAGATCGCGAGAGAACCGTGTGAGCAGCGAGAACCAGCCCGAGCAAGCAATTCGCGAGCAGGCCGCCGAGTGGGTGGTGCGCGAGAGTGCCGGCCCTCTGAGCGACCAGCAGCAGCGGGCGCTGGCGCAGTGGTGCGCCGCCGATCCGCGGCATGTGCAGGCCTATGAGTTTGCCCGGGCAACCTGGGCCGATCTGGGCGCCTTGAGCGAGCTGGCGTTGCCGGTGCGTCGTGGGTTGCCGCCGACGCTTGCGCGGCCAGTGCGCCGTCGTTCGCGCTGGCGTCGGGCGATGACGGGCGTGGCGGCCATGCTGGTGGTGGCGTTCGGTGTGGCGCAGGCGCCGGAACTGCTGCTGGACTGGCGAGCCGACTATGTCACTGGCGCGGGCGAAGTGCGGCGGGTGACGCTGCCCGATGGCAGCCTGGTCGATCTGGACAGCCGCAGCGCCATTGCCCTGGCCTTCGACCATGGCGAGCGACGTGTGCGCTTGCTGGCGGGCGAGGCGGTGTTCAGTGCGGCGCCGGTGACGGAGCGCGAGCGGCGGCCGTTCGTGGTCGAATATGCCGGAGCGACCACCCGCGCGCTGGGCACACGCTTCGTGGTCGGGCAGGCGGGCGAGGGTGGCTGGGTCGGGATGCTCGAGCATCGCGTTGCCGTCGACTTGCTGAGCCCGCCACAGCGGGGGCGCGCCGACCAGGTAGTGGAGCAGGGGCAGAGCGTGCGCTATGACCAGGCCGCTGGTGTGCGGCCCTGGCCGGAGCAGAACCTGCAACGGGCCACCGACTGGGAGCGCGGGGTGCTGGTGTTCGAGCGCCAGCCGTTGGCCGAGGTAGTGGCGCGGCTCAACCGCTATCGCCCAGGCAGGTTGATGGTGGTGGATTCGCAGCTCGCGCAGCGCGAGGTGAGCGGGGTGTTTCGCCTTGATCAGCTGGCGGCGGTTGGCGGGGTGCTGAGCGATGAACTGCAGGCGCGGCGGGTCGAGCTGCCTGGGTTGACCTTGATCTACTGACCTTTGCTCGGTGGTGTTCTTTTCGCGGGCAAGCCCGCTCCTACAGGTACTCCACAGTCTTCCGAGCCGCAGGGCCTGTAGGAGCGGGCTTGCCCGCGAAAAGGTCACCGCCAAAAGTAGATTCGATCCACTAGCGCAGCATCCAAGCAACCCGCCAGCTCGATGACAAAGCCTGGCTTGTATCCAGATGTAAACCGCGGCGCGTGTCTGTTTCAGATCAATGCCGTACGCTTGCAGACAACCCACCGCCCCCCAATCCAGCCACACTGTCATCCTGCCCGCACCCGGTACCCGCCATGAGCCTGCTCAGACAAGCCCTGAACGATCAATCCTTCGTCTGCATCATGGAGTTCGTCCCCAAGCCTTCTGCCCAGCGCTTCGCTGCACTGGAGTGCATCATGGCGCGTGCGCAGTTGTGCGGCTGGCCACTGGCGGTGTCCATCGCCGACCGGGTCGGCAGTGCGCTCGACATGTCGCCGCTCGACGCCTGCCGCAGCTTCAACACACCGGTCCCGACCCTGTTGCATTTCTCAGGCAAGGATCGCGAGCGCCAGGACCTGCTCGCCCAGCTGTCACACATGGACGCCGCAGGCCTGGACCAGCTCCTGCTGCTGACCGGCGACCGCCTGCCCGGCCACACGCCAGGCCAGCGTCCGGTGCGTTACCTCGAATCTGTCGCGGCCCTGCAGATCGTGCGCCAGGCGCGCCCCGACTGGCTGCTCGGCGCGGCACTGAATCCGTTCAAGTACCGCGAGGAAGAAGGCGGCGCACAATACTTCAAGGCCGAAAAGAAGCTCGCCGCCGGCGTCGACTTCTTCATCCTGCAACTGGGCTTCGACTTCCAGAAATACCGCGAGGCCATGCACTGGATGCAGCGCCAGCCCAGGCCTCGGCCCATGCTCGCCTGCATCATGGGGCTCACCGAAGGTCGCGCCGGGATGCTCGAGCATGTGGCGGGGGTCACCGTAAGCCCCGCGATGCGTGCGCTGCTCGCCGCCGAGGCGGCAGTGTCCAAGGCCCACGCCCGGCAGCGTGCCACGGAGCGCCTGGCCCTGCAGATCATCGGCCTGCGCCTGCTGGGCTACGCCGGGATCGACCTCTCCGGCGTGCACGAACTCGAACAGTTTCTCGAACTGGAACAAGCTCTGGAAGACTGGCTGCCACGCATCAACAGCCTCGAGCAATGGCGCAGCGCCTGGGACGCCGCCTGGCAGATGCCCGGCGTGGCGCCGGTCACTTTCCACCCACCCGGGCATCACTGGCAGCAAGGCCAGCGCCAGGTCCAGGCGTCGTTTACGGAAAAGGCCCGCTACCATTTGCTGTCGGCCATGCACCACCAGTTGTTCAGCCGCGAAACGCTGTTGAGCAAGGCATTCGGCTGGAGCGTGCGCCGGTCGCTGTGGTCGACCCCAGCCGCGGCGCGCGTTCTGCACCGAGTGGAGCGCGGCCTCAAGCGGCCGGTGGTCGGTTGCGATACTTGCGGTCAATGCCGGCTCGAAGACACCTTGTACATCTGCCCGGAAACCTGCCCCAAGGGCCTGGCCAACGGGCCCTGCGGCGGGACGCAACTGAACCGCTGCGAGTTCGGCGACCGGGAATGCATCCACAGCCGCAAATACCGCACGGCGGTGTCGGTCGGGCAGACAGACGTACTCAGGGACAAGCTGATCCCCTGCGTCGAGGTGGGTGGGCGCCAGCAGAGCTCCTGGCCGCGCTGGTTCGCCGAGCCAACCCCAGTACAACCCGCAGCGCGCGCCAAGCGCCCGCAACCCGAGGCCGCGGACCTGTAGGAGCGACCCGGCAAGCCCTGGTACAGGGGGCCCGACAGCCTCTATCCTGAGCGGCCATCGCCCTACACTCGCCCACAGGACCGCCGCGTGACCCGAGCGCAACTTGAAACCCAGCAGATCCCCCTCTACTTCGCCGCCGTGGTCCTGGCCATCGCCACAGGCCTGTTCGCTCCCGACACCGCCAGCCACCTGCAAGCGCTGGTGACTCCGGCGATTGCCGTGCTGATGTACGCGATGTTCCTGCAGATCCCCTTTCTCGACCTGCGTCAGGGGCTGGGCAACCGCCGCTTCATGGGCGCGCTGTTGCTTGCCAACTTCGTGCTGGTACCGCTGCTGGTGTGGGCGGCCACGCGCGGTCTGGTCGAGCACCCGGCGATCCTGATCGGTGCACTGCTGGTACTGCTGACGCCCTGCATCGACTACGTGGTGGTGTTCACCCACATCGGCAAAGGCGACTCGCGCCTGACCCTCGCCGCCACGCCGATGCTGTTACTGGCGCAACTGGCCCTGCTGCCGCTGTACCTGACCCTGATGCTCGGCGCGCAAAACCCGGTGGCACTCTCCATCGCGCCGTTCGTGGAAGCCTTCGTGCTGCTGATCGTGCTACCGATGCTGCTGGCCGTGTTCACCAGCGTCGGTGCACGCCGCTCGCAGGCCATCGCCCGCTGGAACGACGCCTGGGCGTGGATGCCGGTGCCGGCCATGGCCCTGGTGCTGATTGCCGTGATCGGCTCGCAGATCGCCGTGGTGCTGGGCGACTTCCAGCGCCTGTTGCCGGTGATTCCGGTGTATGTCGGGTTCGCGCTGCTGGCACCGCTGCTGGGGCTGCTCTCGGCGCGGCTGTTCCGGCTGCAGGCGCGCGAAGCGCGCTCGGTGACGTTCAGCGCCGCGACCCGCAATTCGCTGGTGGTACTGCCGCTGGCGCTGGCCTTGCCGGAAGAGTTGCGGGTGCTGGCGGCAGCGGCGGTGATAACCCAGACACTGGTAGAACTGGTGAGCGAACTGATCTACGTGCGGGTGGTGCCGGCAGTGGTACGAAGCTGACAGGCGCCATCCCAACTCACAGGATCACGAACCCCACCTCGATATTGCCCCGCGTCGCCTTGGAGTAAGGGCAGATCTGGTGCGCCTCGGCCACCATCTTCTGCTTGTCTTCCAGGGCTAGCCCGGGCAAGTGCACGGTCAACTGAGCGGCCAGCGCAAAGCCGCCATCGGCGGTATTGCCCAGCGCCACATCAGCCTCCACCGCCACGCCCTCGGGCAGGCGGATGTCGAACTTCTGCCCCGCACGACGCAGTGCGCCGATGAAGCAGGCCGACCAGCCGATGGCAAACAATTGCTCGGGGTTGGTGCCTGGACGTCCGGAGCCTGGCGGGCTCAACGGCAGGTCCAGCGCACCATCACTGGAGCGACCGCGGCCGTCGCGGCCTCCGGTGGTGTGAGTACGGGCGGTGTAGAGGGTGGTTGTCAAAGGGGTGATCACGGTGCATCTCCTTCTTGCCGATCAGGATGTTTCGCACAGCCCTCCCCGACCAAGGGTGCGGGAAGGGCGCGGATGGCCGTTACTGCTTGGCCTGGCTCAGGCGGCTGTACAGGTCGGACGGGAACGGTTTGCCGTTGGCGTCGAACTGATGCTTGCGGAACTGATACACCTCCGCCTCGGACAGGTAACCATCGTGGTTGGCGTCGATCGCATCGAACTCGGCGTTGGCCTTCGGTGCCACGGCCAGCAGCTCGGCACGCGAAACGCGGCCATCGTGGTCGGTGTCGGTGCGGGCGAAGGAGGCATCGCCACACTTGCCTTCACCACACTTGCCCTCCGCCCCGGTGGCTTTCGCCTGGCCACCGCACTTGCCCTCGCCACACTTGCCTTCGGCCTTGGTGGCCTTGCCCTCGGCACCGCACTTGCCTTCCCCACACTTGCCTTCGGCCTGGGTGGCCTTGCCCTTGGCGCCGCACTTGCCTTCCCCGCACTTGCCTTCCGGGGCCTTGTCGTTGGCCGCGAGCTGGTAGCCCTGCGGCAGTGCTTCAACGGCGAACGCGGAGCTGGTGACGTTGATACCGCCTGCCAGGGCGATGGCGAACAGGCCGATGCGAGCCTTGCTGGAAATCGGGGTATGGGACATGGCATTTCTCCGGATGTCAGTGCGGTCGTTCCGCTGGGTTCATTGCCCCTAGGGCGAGAGAGCCGATGAACCGGGGCGCCTGGCCCCGTTCGTTCGGGTGGAGCCATTTGAACGTCAGCGTGTATCGGGGGCGTATCCGGGGAGGGAGGGATTTGTATGCAAGTACGCAGGATCAGGGATGAGATACAGGGCGATACAATCGCGGGACGTGCGCTGACACCGGATTCAGCGCACGTATCTGTGGGAGCGGGCTTGTCCCGCGATTGGGCCGCAAAGCGGCCCCGGCGATCTCAGCCGTCGAAACTCACCGCCCGCACCGGCGCGGTATTGACCTTCAGCTCGAACACATCCGGCCGCGCATAATGGCCCACCACATCGAAGTCGAGATTGCCCTGGCTCAACTGGCTCATGTCCAGATCCGCGTACAACTCGGTCTCGCAATCGAACACCGGCCCGGCCAGTACCTCGCCCAAGGGGCTGACGATCATGCTCCCCCCGCGCATCACGTAGTCGTCGTCGGCGAAATCCAGCCCGAACGCCTCGCGGTGCTGCTGCGGATACTCGCCCAGGCGAATCGCCTGGCAGGCCGAGAGCACGAACACCCGGCCCTCCAGCGCCACATGCACCATGGAGCTGGCCCACGACGGTCGATCGTCGGCAGTCGGTGCGCAGTACAGTTGCACCCCTTGCGCATACATGGCCTGGCGCAGCGCCGGCATGTAGTTCTCCCAGCAGATCACGCTGCCGAGCACACCGAAGTCGGTCTGCACCGGCTCAATGGTCGAGCCATCGCCGAAGCCCCAGATCAGGCGCTCCTGCCCGGTCGGCATGAGCTTGCGGTGATAACCGGCAATGCCCCGGCCCGGCGCGAGGGTGACAGCGGTGCAATACAGGGTGCGGCCATGACGCTCGATGATGCCGACCACCGCGGTCACCCCCGTCTGCTCGACGCTTTCGGCAAAGGCCGCAAGCTCCGGGCCGTCCAGGGCCACCGCACCCTCGACGTAGCGCTGGTACAGCGCGCGCCCGGCAGCACTGCGATTGCCCACCACACTGCCGAACGCCGCGCCCTTGGGATAACCGCCGATGAACGCTTCGGGGAACACCGCAAGTTGTGCGCCCTGCTCCGCCACCCGCCGCAGGATGCCGGCGGCCTTCTCGACACTGGCCATCGCGTCATAAGGAACGGAAGCGGCCTGGATGATTGCTACACGGGTCATGATGACTCCTGTCTGTGGTTAGAAACGGCTGATGTCGTTGTCACGGGTTTCCGGCAAGGTCTTGCACAGCACCAGCAGGCACAGCAGCGAGACCCCGGCGAGGTAGGCAGCGGGCAGGTTGGCGTCACCGGTCATGCGGATCAGCGCCGCGGCGATGAACGGCCCCGGGCCTGCCAGGATCGCCAGCGCCAGGTTGTGCCCCAGCGCTGCGCCGGTGGAGCGGATCGAGGCCGGGAAGACCTCCACCAGCAGCACCACGTCCATCACTGCCGTGACCGCCACCAGCACCCCCAGGATGATCAAGCCGAGCAGGATCGCCGCGCTGTTGCCGCTGTTGATCAACAGGAAAATCGGAAACGCCAGCACCGTCAGCGCCGCGGCAGCACCCAGCAACAGTTTGCGCCGGCCGATGCGGTCACTGAGCCGGCCGATCAGCGGGTTGACGATCACGTACACCACCAGCGCGATGCTGCACAGCCACAGCGCCGTGCTGCGCGGCAGCCCCACGGTGGTGACCAGGTGGTTGTTGGCGTAGGTGACGAAGTAATAAAGCGACACCCCGAACAGCGCCGAAAAGGCAAAGGTGGTGATGAACGCCCGGCGCCGCACCGCCTTGCTCGGGGCCTGCGCCGAATCGCGCTGGCGCACCATCTCTTCGTACACCGGGGTATCGCCCAGCTTGCGGCGAATGAAGATGGCGATGCCGGTCATGACGATCGAGGCCACGAACGGCAGGCGCCAGCCCCAGGCCGTCAGTTGCGCGTCGCTGAGCGTGGTGGTGATGGTCGCGGCGACGAAGGTGCCGAACAGGAACGCCAGCCCGGCAGTCCCGGTGATCACGCTGGCCGCCGTGGCGCGGCGATTCGCCGGCGCACTCTCGACAATATAGATGCCTGCGCTCGACCACTCGCCGCCAACCATCATCCCCTGCACGAAGCGCATGGCGATCAACAGCACGGGCGCTGCGATACCAATCGCCTCGTAGGTGGGTAACAACCCGATGATCGTGGTACACACCCCCATGCCGAACACCGTGATGATCAGCACCGCCCGGCGGCCGAAACGGTCACCGATCGGCCCCAGGATCAGCGCCCCGAACGGCCGCGAGAGAAAGCCCACGGCGAATACCGCCAGCGACGACAGCAGCGACACGCCAGGCGCGCTGGACGGGAAGAACAGCATCCCGATCACCGCCGCGAAATAGCCGTAAACGGCGAAGTCGAACCACTCCATGAAGTTGCCGATCCCTACCGCGATGGCGCGCTTGCGGATATCCACCTGCCCACCCCTGGTATGGGTATTGCTTTCACCCACGCTATGCGAAATCGTGCCCACCGGATCCACCTATGTGTTGTTATCTGTTGTGGGCACCAGACTAGAAACACCACCGACCACGGGGCAAACGATTAGGAAATATGAGCCGGATTAACGTACGTAATATTTCTCGGATCGACCTGAACCTGCTGCTGACCTTTCACTGCCTGATGACCGAACGCAGCGCCACCCGCGCCTCAGCCATGCTGCACGTGACCCAGGGCGCAGTGAGCTCGGCCTTGCGCCGCCTGCGCGAGCACTTCGGCGACGAGCTGTTCATCCGCACCGCCTCGGGCATGCAACCCACGCGCAAGGCCATGGAGCTGGCGCCGAAGATCACCGAAGCCCTGACCTCCATATCCGGCCTGTTGGGCACAGAACCCGACTTTTCGCCGCACAATTCCAGCTATGTCTTCAATATCGGCCTGTCTGACGATATCGAGGCCTGCCTTGCGCCGCGCATCGTCAACGCCGCAGCGGCCGAAGGCCTGGGCGTGACCTTCGCCTTCCACCAGAGCAACAGCTCGCTGTGGAAACAGTCGCTGCAAGACCCCGACATGGACCTGGTGATCTGTGCCGAACCCAAGGACTTCAACACCAGCTATTCCTCGCAGGTGCTGTTTTCCTCGTCCTACGCCTGCCTCTACCGTCCACGCAATGGAGCGGCGAACGACCCCATCGCCCTGGAAGACTATTTCGCCGCCAATCACGTGCGGATTTCCTACGATGGCCGCCGCGGCTTCATCGACGACATGTTCGAGGCGGCAGGCTATGCGCGGCATGTCACCGCCTCGTTCACCCATTTCAGCGGTGCACTGAGCACCTTGATGAACAGCGAAGTGATCGCCACGATCCCCAGCTTCGCCGCCGAGAGCTATGCGGCGATGACCGACCTGACCGTGAGCCCGGTGCCCTTCCCGGTGCCGTCGTTCCGCTGTTTCATGGTCTGGGACATTGCCCGGCACAACAAACCGCATCATGAATGGCTGCGGCAGTTCATCGGCAACCTGGCCCAGGTGGTGAGGTAGCCTCCGGACCGACTGTGCCTACGAAACTAGGGCCCACGCGCATGACGAGTTCATGCCCATGGTGCCCGGGCAAGGGATGCTGCGCTTCAAGGACGAACAGACTGACCGCACCACCTCAAACCGGTAGTGCTTACAGAAGATGATGAAACTTCGCTGGCAACAGTCCGCGTCGTTGCGACGTGTCCCACGACCAGGGGCAAAGCTCGCGGCCGCGCTCTCCCACAATCATATCGGAACGGTCCGACATACCCGCCAATAGCGCCTTCTTATGCTCGCGAGTCCCTCAATCGCGGGCTAGCGGCTGACCCAACGGTCTCTCCTGACGCCCTGCTCAGGACCCGTCATGCCTCGCCCGCCCATCACGGAATTAGGTGGCAACCCGTTCAAGCCTTTCGCCCGAGCGCGGATCGAAAGCTCGATCGATCTTCCCAAACTGTATGCCGCAATCGACCGCGATCCCGCCATCGTTGGGGCGGGGGTGGTTTATGTCGATACTCATTACAACGCGATTACCTTGCGGGCGTTTCAGCCTGTTTGCAGTGTGCTGCCGAAGAGGGTGGTGTTGCAGGAGCTGCCTAGGCCGGTTACGGCTGAGCAGTATCTTGAGCAGCAGGTGAAGGATCCGCGGCAGTCCAGGTTGATTTCGGATCTCTGGAATACTGGGGTGGCGTGTACGGGATTTATCGGCGGGTTGCTGTTGATAGTGAATGGAGGTGTTTTGACTGCTATCACCGGTGGCCCTGGGATTGCTATCAGCATTGCTGGTTACGGAGCTTTATTGGCATCTGCCGCCCAGTGTGCGATTGGAGTGCGCCGTGTTCACTTGGAGCTTCACGCCCCGGAAAGCAATGATGAACTCGATAATCAAACTTGGTTCAAGATTGTTGCACCGCTGCTAGACATCATCTCTTTGCTCGGAATCGCCAGCGCCTCTCTGAACACGATCAAATATCTCCAGATGCGCAAAAGCCTGACAGGTGCAGGATGGTTCTCGTTGAGTAGAACACTGAGTCGCCAGCAACGCAGCACGCTGATGAGAGAAATCCTCTCGATCAAACACCCGTCGCTGACGAGTAAACAACTAAAACTCAAACAACGTCTCGGTACCCTTCCCAAACGCTTTATGCCCGCACAAATCAGGAAATCGACCATTGCACTTATCAGTGAGTCCATCCTTAGCGGCATCGGCATCATCGGGAACGGGATGGTCCAGAACCTTGCTGTAATGCTGATAGAGGAAATCAGCGAATGATGT
Source organism: Pseudomonas sp. RW10S2 (assembly GCF_014268985.1). NCBI lineage: Bacteria > Pseudomonadati > Pseudomonadota > Gammaproteobacteria > Pseudomonadales > Pseudomonadaceae > Pseudomonas > Pseudomonas sp. RW10S2. Next base: position 15,416 of record NZ_JABWRO010000040.1, read on the forward strand.
TTCTTACCTTTTGTTTAGGCACCTTTCTCAAACGATTTTTCCCGATCCTTGCGCTGGCAATGTTGCTGGCAATTATCGCCATCTCTACGGGAGCAGGCGCCATAGCAGATGTCTACTTTCGCAAGCATCCAAACTACCTTGAGTACTCCTTTACTCTGCTGATGTTGGGCACGACCGTGCTGGGGTGCGCTCAGTACTCGGTAATCCGTGGCAGAGGAAAATTCACATGGTGGATTGTAGGGGTATTGGTGATATGTCTTGCAGCCAACTGCATAAGCTACTTCAAGCCTGGATTAGAGTTGTTTTCGTTGGTGGGCATGCTCTCGGCCACCTCGGCCCTCGCCTGCTACAACAGCCGCCGCTACCGCCAAATGTGCAAAAGACTTCAAGTGATCCGGCGAATGCGCGAGGAATGGATCGCCTATGAAAAGCTCCGTCGGTAGCTCAAGCCCAGTCGGTGTGGGAGCGGCCTCGTGCCGCGAAAGGGCCGCAAAGCGGCCCCGGCAGTCGAGGGCCAACAACACCTCCAACAGCTACACGGCCTCCCCCGCCAAATCAATCAACCTCCCACACTCCTCCGCCGTCATCCGACCGATGATGCGGATGGCCTGGTGAATCCCCGCCGCACCTCGACCGCTCAACTGCGGGTTGTGCTCACACTCAAGCAGTTCATCGTATTGAGCCAGTGCCTCGCCCAGGAGTTCGAGGGTCCAGGCATAGGATTGGATTGTGGAAAGGCGCTCGTGGTCAGTCATGGGACACCTGCCTCAGTTCGCGGGTGGGCTGACTGTGGACAGGGAAAAAGCGATGGGGTCGAGATACCGGCGCTGATGAGCAGCGGCGGAGAGCGGATGCGAGGATCCTGTAAGGGGTAGCGATAAGCATGCATGAGATCCTTTTCAGTTGAAGCACCACGTCAATCGTCGCCAAACGATTGGGTGGCAGCTGTACGCAGGTTGGCGAACCGAGGAAAAGGAACCCGGCAGACCCGAGGGTCTCCCACGCACAGCCGCCATTGCACGAAACTGCGGACACAAAAAAAGCGCCTGCAATCGTGATCGGGGCGCCGATGCGCCTTTTCGTACGGGTCGCCAAACCCGGTCGCGGAGGTTGCCGCGACTGGAGGGAATTTATGCCTAACGGGGCATCAGTGCAAGGCGCGGCGAAGCCCGAAGAAGCCGTGAACCGCATTTTGGGAACAGTCCGACATACGCCCAGGGCCGGCGACCCTGCTCTGTTAACCCTCAACTAATCCGCCTGTAGAACACTGGGTGCAACTCGGCGCTCGCGGCGCCGCAAGCCCCCTCACTACAGACAGGTAACTTGAAAATGAAAGCGTTAGTGGCATTGGTGTTTGGCGGCCTTTGCAGCACGGCAATGGCCAATGAAGTGGCGCAGGATTTCAAGCAGCCGCCGGTTGAACGGTACAACTACTCGCAGCACCTGGACATCGCCCGAGTGATCTCCGTGAGCGAAGTGCCCGACGTGCGCGAATTGGTACCCGCGCGCATGATCTACGAAGACTCCAAAGGCCAACGGCATACGCTTGAATACACAGCGATGGGGAAAGGTTTGACTGACGACTGAGGCTCTGGAGTGTTGCTTAATCCGTGAGGGAATGTTCGGCAGTGCCGGCAGTTCAATAGGGCAAGTGGATGATGAAAGTGGTGCCATAGATTGGGTCGGACGTGACGGTAGCCCAGCCTCCATGGGCTTCGGCGATCTGCTTGACGATAAACAAACCAAGCCCGAGCGAACGCAGCGTATCTTGCCGGTCGCTACCACGCGTCATCGGCTCGAATAACTTGGGCAGCAATTCCTCGGCGATGGCAGGGCCGTGGTTGTGAACGCTCAAAACCACACCGTTGCCGCAGAACTCAGTAGTGAGCGTGATGGGATAGCGAAGGTCGCCATATGCCGCACTGTTGGCGACCAGGTTACCGATCATCTGATGCAACCTGTCCTGGTCCACCTCGAATGTCCCTTGCCCCCGAGACAAATGACGAATGCTTGCGTTGCCAAAAACAATCCTGAGCTCACTCACGGATTGGTCCATGGCCTTCAGAAGATCAACTTGTTGGCGACGGATACCGATGCCCTGACCGAGTTTGATCGAAGCGAAATCCAAAAGATCGACGATCATGCGCTGCGCTCTTTCGGCAGAAGTGCCAATGCTGCCCAGCAGGCGACGCCCCCGGTCGGATTGGACATCGCGTGCAAGCAGCTCAGTAGCCATCTTGATGGCCGTCATCGGATTCTTCAGGTCATGGCTAGCCACAGCGACCATTCGTTCGGCGAGCAGTGCCCGATGCTGCACATCTTCATAGGCTGCGGCCAACTCGACTTGGGCGCGTTGCAAAGCTGATTCGGCGGCGGCCTTCTGTGCCAGCAGTTCCTCGGCGCGCTGCATTGCCAAGAATACCCCCCGCTCATTGCGGTCTCGCTGGCTAATGCCGAACAACGCCAACTGGTAGACGACCCCGTCGTCACTTGCCTGCCGGACACCATTGAGCAACATGGCAACGGCTGTTCCATTGCGATGTTGCAGGTCGACCTTAACCTCCGCAACAGAGCCCTGCATGTCCATCAATGGCTTCCAGTGTGTGCTTTGGAACACACGCCCCGCCACCGTCAGCAACTGCTCGAAACTGCACGCGTGCATCAGCGTCGAGTCGTATCCCAGCCAATCGCAGAACGTTTGGTTGGCGCGGATGATGGTGCCATCCGCGGCCATGACAACCAGTCCGCACGGGGCGTTCTCGAAATACGCTGCTGTGAGCAACTGCGCGGTGTCATCCATCACTGAACCCACGTTCTACGAAGAAAGCATCCATTGCAGCCGTGCATGCACTGGGCGCGCTCAGCTGCGGGAAATGGCCGATATTGTTGATGATGCTCAACGTACTGTCGGGCAGCACCTGGTGCAGATAATCGCCAACTTCCATTGGCACGACCACATCGCCGGGACATTGCAGGATCAAGGTGGGTGTCGACAGCCCGCAAATGTCCTGCCGGTGATCGGACAGGAAGATCACACGGGCAAAATGCCTGGCGATAAAGGCGTTGGTGCGAGCAAAGTTTTCCAGCAGCTCTTCGTGAAGCCCCCGCTGCCCCGGTGCCCCCATCAAGACAGGCGCCATGGTCCCGGCCCAGCCGAGATAATTGTCGTCGATGGTGGCCAGCATTTGCAGCACTTCATCCGGCGAGAATCCGCCGGTGTAGTCACCCTTGTCTACGTAGCAAGGCGAACCGCCGATCATCACCAGCGCAGCAATCCGCTCTGGCGACTGCACAGTGGCCAAGGCGCAGATCATCGAGCTGACCGAGTGCCCCACCAGGATCACGGGACCTTTCGCAAACGCGTTGATGATCTCGTTAAGATCCGCTGCGTGCCCCCACAGCGACGCGTGCCTGCCATGATCGTACGCCTCAAGCTCAGACTGCCCAGCGCCGGTCAGATCATAGGTAACAACGCGGAAGCTCTTGGAGAAATGCGGCACCAGCAACCGCCACATGCTCTGGTCACAGCCAAACCCATGCGCCAGGATCAAGGTTACCCCTCCGTCCCCAACAATATGGACGTTGTTACGCTTCTGCAGGGTCATAAAAATCCTGGTGTAATTGGCTATTAGTAGCGCCCGACTGCCCGATCTTCCGAAAGATTAGGTGAGTCATGGGACAAGCGGGGTGCGACTGTGATTCCGCAGCAGTCGAAAGTAACTGTTGTACCAGAACAGGCACACGTGGGCACCATACGCGATACGCCTGGACATAGCCCGCGGATTATTGAACGAGGCGCCGTTCGAGCTGATTTCGGCACGGGCGGGCTAAGGTGTAGGCCAGATTCAAGTGCTCGACCTGCTTGCTGATCGAGCACAGATCCGATCTACAGGTTACAGCGCTAAGCCCCATATGGACAGGACGTGGCTGTAGGCGTTGTAAGCGGAAGCGTTAGCCGCCATGAGGGTATCGCGGGCCAGACACTTTCGAGGTGAACTCTCGATGTGTTCCGCAACAATCATTTGTCTCTCTTCGCTGTTATAGCCTGCTCTATCAGCGGGCTGTCATAGCCAGTAACCGAACTTGCAGCCATTGGGACGGGCTCTTGCCAGAACGGTGTCTTTCCGTCCTGACTGTCGAACCTGTGGCGGGCCTCGCGGATCTGCTCCACGTTTTCAACCACCCACGTCCAAATAGGCGACATGCGGACAAGCAGCTGCATCCCCAGCGCAGTCAGGTCATATTCAACACGGGGCGGAATCTCTTGGAACTCGTGGCGGCTGACCAAACCATCTCGCTCAAGTGATCGCAGTGTCTTGGTCAGCATGCGCTGTGTAATGCCACGCAACTGCCGTTTGATATCGGCGTGGCGCATCGTGCCGTAGACACCTAGCGCATGCAGAATGCCCAGAGACCAGCGACTGCCCGCATGTGCAAGTACCTCACGCCTGACCCCATCGTCATCCTCTCTAAGCGTCTGGCAGATGGCTTGCGCCTGCCTCAAAGCTTCATGATCGGCCATGCTTCCCCCTGGTATCACGCGTGTGCCTTCTTACGAGCGCTGCATAGTCGTGCAAGCATTTGTCCATCTTACAGGCGACTTCAACCAGGACAAATCATGACCCATTCCACCCAGCCAACCCCTCAATCGATCCTCGTATTAGGCGCAGGAGAGCTTGGGCTGCCCGTGCTTCGCAACCTTGCTCGGGTTGCAGAACGAGCCCCTGGCTCAACGGTCAGCGTGCTGCTGCGCGAATCCACCATCAACACCCAAGTCCCGGCGAAAAAGGCCGAAATCGATGAACTTCGTAGCCTCGGCATTCAGATGGTCGCTGCCGATCTGGTGAGCGACTCCATCGACCAGCTTGCGGCGGTATTCGCTCAATTCGATACCGTCATTGGCTGCGCAGGGATGGTTGCAGGCCGAGAAACTCCGATGAAGCTTGCCACTGCGGCTCTGAAGTCCGGCGTCAAGCGATACTTCCCGTGGCAGTTCGGCGTGGATTTTGAGGTGATTGGACGCGGAAGCCCGCAGGACCTTTTCGATGCCCAGCTTGACGTTCGCGAGTTGCTGAGGGCTCAAGACAAGACTGAGTGGGTCATCATCTCGACGGGCATGTTCACCAGCTTCATGTTTGAGCCCATTTTTGAAGTGGTGGACTTCGAGAATGACACGGTGAACGCGCTGGGCGGGCTGGATAACAGCGTCACACTGACCACACCCGATGACATCGGGGCGCTGACAGCAGAGATCGTTTTCTTCGAGCCCCGCTTGCGCAACGAAATCGTGTATCTCTCGGGCGACACGGTTACTTACGATGAAGTTGCCGGGTTGCTCGAACGTGTCCTTGGACGACCTTTCAAACGTAACGAATGGACGGTTCCGTATCTGATGGACGAACTGGAAAAAGACCCGACTCATCACATCAAGAAGTATCGGGCCGTGTTTGCCCAGGGCCGAGGCGTGGCCTGGCCGAAAGCGGGCACCTTTAATGAACAGCAGGCGATTCACGTCACGACCGCCGAGCAGTGGGCTCGCGCCAACCTTCAAGGGAGGTAAGTGCTGGTAGAGGGTGGGGAAGTTCGGAGATGCGCCTGGGGGGAAAGGGGTGGGACTGGTGCGGAGACAGACGGACGGTTGTTGGCCGTGAGGGCCCGGCTTCAACGGGGCTGGAATTTTGTGGATTTTTGATGTACCTCATAGGGTGTCTATAAACAAATCAGCTAGTTATGGCTTTCGGTGGAATCAAATCAGGGCTTGTGACGATCCAGTGAGAGCTGAGCTCACCCTCTTCAAATGCTAGGTGAGGAACGGCAGAAAATGGCCAGAAGCGGACATGGGTGTCTACAAAAGTCATGCCTAACGCGCCCTATCTGGCATCACCGGGCGGCACAAGCCTAATAGCAAGACTCCCCTCCACCAATACCCCAGTGGCAACATTCAGCGCCTGCGCTGCTCTCAAAACAGTTCAGGAATGATGCAGGTTGGACTGGCACTCGCTCAGAACTTGCGCGAATAGCCATGGGACCGAGCATTCGCCTCATTTGCGAATGCCAGGCCCAGGACAGATTTACTTGCTCATAGCCTGGTAGTGTTCAGCATATCCACACTCCTCAAAAATCAGCCTGAGGCCGTCTTTGAACACGTCATGATCAAATTCCTTTATGTCAAAAATATTCTGGCCCAAGGAATGAGACTCTCGGTTCATATACCTGTAGAACGTCGTAAATTTATCCGTCGACAAGGCTGGCTTCTGGAAAACGTTGTTAAAATCCTTCTTCTGAACAAAATTGAAGAAATACTCGACAATATTCCGCATACAGTTCGCAATCAGCGCAGGTGGTGAGGCTTGATCCTTTATGATTGACCAGTACGATTGATAATCGTTCTGAATTTCCTCGTACTTCATCGGAATCACGGAGCTTCCATTCGTATTTTTGAAGACCCTAAAGAGATGTTGAGTTTTCGCACGATTCTCCTTATTGGTATGCGTTAACTCATAGAAGAAATACAAGCTGTGAGTCAATACGAAGACTTGCTTGTAGAGATTATCGCTAATAAAGTACTTTTTAATCAACTGACCGATATTGAACACATAGAGATGAGAAAGACTGGAAATTGGGTCATCAATTACTACGACTTTGGCTTGAGGCACCGCTTCAGCTGTCTTCTGCCCTTTGCAAAGTTCCATAAAGTATAGAAAGCTAATGACCGTTTTCTCGCCCTCGCTCAGCGAGTGAAACGCATTCGCCTGATCAATTGTCCTTGAAACCCGATAGAAATCATCCCCGTATGGCACGACAGAAAAGCCATCAATGCCAATCTCTACTAACCCAGCATTGATGTTCTCAATCGACTCTTCAATATTGACCGTTTGCTTCCTAAGAGTGGCAAGATTACTATTAGTCAGCGCCACATCTGAATTTATCTTAATGCCATCTTGACGGATTTCTTTTGCCTTGACGCTAAGTTCAGAAGCTGCCTGCGAATAAGCAGAAATTGTTTGGTCATAATCCCATCGCATCAGAGCCCAAAAACGCGAGCTGATGTCATCCAGAGTCTTTTTCTTGTTCGCCAGTTTGACGTTATGGGCATCGATCAGTTCGTTCAGACCGCCGATCAATTCATTGATCGTGTTGACGGTAGACTGAGTATCCGTGAGAGCAACCGGCGTGCTTGGACTTTTGAGCTTATTGTCGATGAGAAGAACGTTTTCGCGGATTGACGCCTTCAGAGCTTCGCATGCGATGCTCCAAGCGTCCACAAGCTCTTTGCTGGCAAGCGGAAAGTTTGAAATATCCTGAAGGTTCAGGCTGGAGGTCAGCGATTCATATCGTGTCTTGTATGACTCCAGCTGATTAACATCCAGTTCATAGGCCTCATCGAATACTTGTCTGATCGAGTCTATGACTTTTTGAGTAATCGTCTCCTGCTGACAAAATGGGCAGGTTTGACGATCCTGATCATCTTCAATGTACCGAAGCCCTTGCTTTACCCAGTCCGAGTTTCCGGCCTTGGATATGAACTGAGCAACTGAACCCTCCTGACTACCAACGATGATCTTGGACCAGAGCGAATCCTCTTCAATTCCAAACCAGCCAGCCGAAAGTAGTGGGATTTTTGCGAACGGAGCTGCACCCTCACCCTCGATTGACGAGGCCTCGGCCTTCAAATCATCGGCCGTATAACCAGGTGCGGCCTCCGGTAACGGCAGACCAATAATATGCTGAAATAGAGGTTCCGTCTTTTTCAAACCATCCAAACAGAATTCCAGAACACGGTCACCACCTGCGAAATTCGTTTTAATTTCCCAGACTTTTTTGCTCGCTTTGGATTTTTCTTGTTCGAGTGCAGTGGAATTTTGAGTCGCAAGATCTGAGTTGGCCTGCTGAGCAGCCAGATGCTTCTCCAGCTCTTTGGTTTCAACTTCGATTTGCTGGAGTGCAACCTTGTTTTCTTTCGAGAGGGTGAAAATGCCTCTTAAATTATCCTCCTCGTAAAAGTAGTCATTCAGGAAGCTTTGGTTGTAGACCAAAATTTCACATGGCTGGCTAGTTTTCAGGCTGCATTTAGCGAACCGAGGATCAGTTTGATTGTACAAATACTCAGAGATGGTGCTCTTTCCTGCACCGTTCAGCCCATAAATCAGGGACGTTTTGTTGGTAGGTGAGAGGGTAGATTTGGATTTGTAGCTAGTAACGCCATCAATGTTCAATTCCGTGATCACAACCTGACTCCTGAGTGTTAAGTGGCTTTGCGCCATCTCTGTCGGCGACCACGAGCATAGGCGAGCACAGAAACGCCTGCCACATCGACCTTAGGCGAGTGGTATCAAAGCACTTGGGGTTACGTCGCTGAGCAGCCCAGAGACCGATGGGAAGCTTTGGCCGGCGTCTGCAGGCAGACCTCGGCCTTGAGCGTGGCGAATCACCAAGCCCACCTCCACAGGCCACTTTCCGCACAACGGCTATGAGTATTCTGACTGACATCCTGATCAAGCTCGTACACATCAGTGCCTATCAGTCAAGGGCACTGGGGCTGCTTCGCAGCCCACCCCCCGCAAGCGCAGCTCCCATGGGGGGGGTAATGCTGGAAATGTGTGCGGTTCTGGGACGCTGGTGGTTCTCGCAGCGGTGACGCTAGTGAAATGATAGGACCGACGCACGATACCCGCATGAAAATCGCTAATCAAAAAGCATCAAGGGAAATTGAAAACTCACATAAATAGCCTCAACACAGCGTTGTGTTGAGGCGCGCAAACAAAGCGAATATAATTTAACTTTCGAAACGTTGTTCCATCTCGGAGTTCCTGACAGCTTCAGACTCTCTTTCCCGCTGATTTGATGCCTCAATTATTGGAAGCCTAGTTTGAACAAACTCACGCACTTCAGATAAATCATGATCTACAAGCGTAGCAAATGCTCTCGTTCTTACTTCCAGAATATCTGCTAGAGAAGACCAACAACTTGGCATCATTCTTCTTACGAAAACCTCAAGAACTTTGGATTTATTCGCAGCCACTCGAAGAAGCTCTAGAGCATGAAGACTAATGTTTACCTCTTTCGGAACACTGAGCATGTCATCTGAAGTATCGGAAGACACGTAGATTTGAATCGCACCAATCAGATACTCGATTTTGTTTTGATCGCTATTACACCAAGCAATCAAACGCTCGGGGGATACCAAATTTAAAGAAGGCTGATCCCTTCCACCCGCATCCTTAAACAACCTGGTCGATAATCTCGAGATGTTTTCAGGAGCGTAGCAATAATCTAACAGCATTTCCGGAAACGAGATTACGACTGCCTTTATAATGCTTGGAACATCATGACTGTAAAACCGGCCAACTTTCAAACCTTCGCCAATACATTCAATCACCCTAGATATGAATTCTTTAGGGGAATTTTGATTGATACAAATTTGCAACACTCGCTCTATCCCACTTGGAATAGCTCTACTTGCACTATTAGCATGAGTTTCCAAATAACGACTGATCGCAGATCTACCAGCAACAATAAGCGTAACATCTGGAGGAGCGGTTCTATTTTCAGTGAAAAAACGCATTGACAAAATATCTAAAGCTACAGAAGCACCGAACTCAAGATTAATAGTTTCCTCAATGAGCTCAGCTAGTTTCATATCGGATATTTTTGCGTGAACCCGGCCATGACCTAATTTCTGCAATTCCCATGCAGCTACATCTTTTTTACGAGCCATTTCAATAAGCAGCTCAACCCCCCAAGGTTCAACATCTGTCGATATTAGCAACTCAACAAAATGCGATGATAACTTAGGAATATCTACCACCTTTTCTCGGAGCTGGCGTGCTAATACCTGGTTAGAGCTATGAATTTCATTGATCAATCCGGAAAATATATGAGGCCTCTTCAGCTCATAGTCATGAGACTGCAATAAATTAACCAGGAAGTCGAACATATCTCCTTGCGACAGCGCGCCCTTGGCCAAACCTCTCCCGAATAAAAACAAAGGTGCATTATCGTTTTGATATAGTCTACTACCAAGAGACTCCAAATATGGGAGGTCGGAAGAAACCTGCCGTCCAAGCTCAACAATCTTTTCACTTACTCTCTTTTCTACCTCATTAAAATCTTCATTGGTCTGATATAGATGATCCCATATGGGACGAAACACGTAAGCTTCTATCTCAGCACGCAAATCTGATGGATAGGTAAGCGTTTCTAAAGCTTCGAGACGCCTGAGAACCAATGGGGAAAAATTCTTACCATCAAAACTTATAGTTTGCTTTATAGGTTGCCAGATCTCAACCCACTGATCTATTTTGCATTGTGAAACCACCAATTCCTCTAATACATTATAGCAACCTACAAAAGACCATAAACCTCTAAAATGACTAGCTATAATTTTCCGTGCTCGAGATCTTCTATCAAGCTCGCCAGAGCGTAAGCAAGGTTGTAAAACGTTGATAAAACCCTCATACCATTCTAATGCCTCTTGATTTGTCTTAGGCTCCCATCCGTATGTTCTAATATGGGCACCGAAATTAAAACCTTTAGAGGATGACCAGTGCACAGATTGGAATGCGGATTGAAAAAGCAGCACTGCAATATCTTGATGTCTTTTATTACTTGACATCAATAATCGACCGAGAGCATGTTGCCTACGACTGGGCAAAGCTTGAGTCCCCGACAAGTACAACGAGAATAGATCTCGCACGCCATTAAAAATAGTATCGTCACCCAAAGTAGAAGCTGGCGTTGCAAACCTAAATATTATATTAATTACCCGATCAAAATTACGATCTTCGTAGGCCAACTTACAAAGCAAATCAATAAATTTATCGAAATACTCCTTGCCGTCAGATTCGAAATTTTGGCTTTCGACTGCAACTTCGATAGCGTTTATGACGGCATCAGGGAAAACTGGCGCTATATAATCGACCACCTGGAGCTGCTCATCACTACAAACAGTAAGATCATACAACGGTGCTCCAGGCTGTATCCATGTCCAAGCTAATTTTTGTGCGAAATCAAAATCATGCAAGTAACCGATTCGATGAGCACAAGACTTAAAAAGACGAAAACTTTCAGGTTTGAATAGTTCTGAGTTGATGTCATGCGGGGTAATATTCTCAAGCGCTCTACGTGCAAGGCGATTTGCCAAAGCATGAGGTAGTACTGCACGCCAATCTCCACGCTTTTGGCTCAACTGACGCCTTAATAGCTCAGCATGAGACTGATAAAGCCTCGCACGTGGAATTTCACTAATCAGAGATAACTTTTCAAGCTCATCATGAAATTCTGTTTGAGAAACATTAAAAGAATAAACAAGCGACAAAACTGCAGCATCATCTAATAAACTCCCGGCCTTACCCTTCCGCTGCTCAAACAGTCGATTAAATAGACTTTCATCCGTAAACTTGGATAACGTCTCGTCGGGCTTCACTCTGCTGGCAAGCGCCAAGGCGACCCTTGCGTTACCACCCGCAAATTCCGATATTTTCCTTGCGTTAATTTCTTGGAGCTCAGGGAATCGCCTACGTACTAGAGACGCTACAGTTTCCTCGCTACATGGCTCAATATGAATTACATGCGTTTCTTCAGGTGTATCATCTGAAATATCATATTCAATAGTAAGAAGACAAATTTTCGACATATGTTGAGATATCTGCCTTTGTAGCTTTCCGTGTACATCGGATGGGCAATTATCCAAAATGACGTTGACAGAGAGATTATTCGCAATGAGATAGGATATAAATTCTGATGCTGTCGGAGTTAGCTCATCCCCCAAATCTGCATACACTACGTTTGTTGCAGATAACGCACCTTCAGCCACATTCGGTTCAAAGAGAGCTTGGGCTAATCGAGTTTTACCAACACCCGAAAGTCCGGTAATCCTGATAGCGCTACCGACTTCACGCAGCCTTTCACGCAGTAGCGATATCCCCTCAGCCATTGCCAGTGGAGTTTTGTTGTTTGAACTTGTATCGATTACACAGGGATGACTGTCCGACAAAAACTCGTCGTCTTTATCTACTGGAGTTTGAGCCCACCTTCCGAAAGGTTTCCATCCTGTTAAAGGCTTTCCTAGACGTGAACGAACCCAAAGAGCAACACCTGGATACAGTCTTAGCCAAGCCAATAAACGGTCTCTACCATAAAAATCAACTAGAAAATCGCTTTTACCCACCAAACTTACAATCGCGGCTTGCATTCCTGAGACTCGTTCGACAAGCATCCTTTCACTACAATCATCCTTCCCACTAACAATTATGTATGCCCCATCATTTTTTGCTAACTCGGAGATTACCTCTTTAGGTAAGCCCGTTTTCTCTAACATTTCCTTAGTACAAGCTGCTCTGCTCATACTATTTTTCTTTACTTGAAAGCCTACGTTCGCCCTAGGAACAAAGCCTGAGCTCTTGAGATTTCCCGCATTTTTCACATGAACATCCAAACCACCATCTGCAGCTTCCTGTGCTCCCCCCCACAGCACACAAACCGGCCCGACTCCTTGCTGCGCTAACTCCGCCTCGCATAGCCGAGCGACTAGCTCCCTAAGATCACCGTCATTGAGATTAGATATGTCAGTTTTTTCAAGCTCATAAAATCGCATGGGTTTCTCGATTAATTCTGAGTTAGCCTTAAAAATTAAAAACCTCAAAGCAGCTTAACTTTTAGGCGCAATTTGTGGACATTGAATCAAGGTGAATGCATGTAATTACTGGTGCAATCCTTGCGGACGGTTAAATAGAGCGTGATTTACTGCCTTACATGCGAACCTGCATTCCCCTTGTGGCAGCTTAACGATAAGCCATAAGCGTACCGTAACCTTATACAGTATGGGAACCTCTACTCTGCGCCATATACCAATGCGTCTCTGCGTCAACCTATAAGCATAGCATATGTGTAATTAAAGAAAAATCGTCGCCATTTTTATAATTTATATTACATCAGCCTGCATGCGTAGCCTTGCTTACGCAACAACATAAAACACTATCAGCCAATACCTCATCACAGACAACCCCTCATTGTTCGCACCAAAATCCCTTGCAGATATAATGGCACCCAAAACACTTTCCAGATGCGCTCACCTGATAAATAAAACAAGCAAATAACCATTAAGATCGCACTTACAGCACTCATCGACAGACGACGCGGCATAACATAGTAGACCATCAGTTGATATATCTTATTAATAGATACGCATCAAAGCTGTAGCCAAGACATAACTTTCTCCCAGAAATTTTTAGCTAGAAACATAGCTCTCTTCTACCCGATTGCCAATTTCCGCGAATGACAACTTCGGTTCGATTGCTGTCAATCGTACCTATCAAAATCAGATCCTCGCTCGGAGGTTGAACACCCATGTTTTTTGTAAACGAAGAACGAGTAACCGCACGGTCAGAAAGTAGTAGTACCGCGCCATCCTGCTGTGTCGATCTAGGCGATGTTCTAGGCTCTGTCTGAAATCCCAAGAAACTGAAATGTGGCCTCGGAACAGCCTGGGTTCTGTACAGTCGCCGGCCATCTACGGAAAGGAATTCTGTGATGGCAAAGCGTTATGAACTCTCGGATGAAGCATGGGCAGTGGTCGCCGACCTCTTTACGGCGGCCCACGTCAGGGGCAGGCCCCGCAGCAGTGATCGCTTGATGCTCGATGGTGTGCTCTGGGTGCTCTGCTCAGGAGCAGCCTGGCGAGATATGCCCGAGCGCTTCGGATCTTGGGCGACGGTCTATCACCGCTTCCGACTCTGGCGAAACCGCGGAACATTCGATCAGATGCTCAGACGATTGCACCTCAGACTCAATGACAAAGGCTTGATCGATCCCCACACCTGGATGATTGATTCGACCGCTGTTCGAGCAACCCGTGCTTCATCTGGAGCGCGGAAAAAAGGGGGGCTGACGAGCCTGCCGATCACGCTCTAGGCCGCAGTCGCGGCGGCCTGACAACCAAAATCCATATGCTCTGCGACGCCAACGGGATACCGTTGCGCTTCCTTCTCTCTGGCGGCCAAACCAGCGACATCAGCTATGCCCAGCCGTTGCTTGATGATGTCAGCATCCCGACAAATCAGCGTGGTCGTCCACGCAAACGATGCAAATGGTTGCTGGCTGACAAAGGCTACGACGGCGAGGCCTTGCGCCGTTACTGCGATCGATATCGGGTGCAGCCGGTCATTCCACTACGCTCAATGAAGCGCAAGCCCAAACCCGGCTTGCCGAGACTGTTTGATCGCCCCAAATATCAACAGCGCAACATCATCGAACGCATGTTCGGCTGGCTAAAAGAGAACCGCCGAATCGTCACGCGCTTCGACAAGCTCGCAAAAAGTTATGCCGCAATGGTCTCGCTGGCTTGCGTCATGCGGTGTATGCGGCGGCTTTTTTCAGACAGAGCCTAGTGTGGTGTTTCAGAAATATCACTCTAGAACTTATGTGCGATGACAGCATATTGCTCAATGGCGTAGTGACGACTGAGATACTCGCCCCATGCGAACCAGGCGAGGCTAGGATCTTTCGGCAGTTTAAATTCCTGTTGGTTCTCTCCGAGCGCTGCTGAAACAAGTTCTTCTAGGTCGTGGCGGCTATCACCTAAAGCCGTTAATCGGTCATCTGAGCTTGCCGAGGAAATCAAGCTGCCCAGCCACTGATGGAAAAGAAAGCTGCCCTCTGGAAGATACTTTGGCGAGTGAAAGCACACCTCGTCGCCACGTTCAGTGAAACTGTACTTATGCGCCGCAGTGGTCACTAGCTCATGAGGCGGAATGGATATGTGCTCGGAGAGTAGGGGAATATCTAGCAGAGAAATTGTGCTTCCAGATGCATTAGTAATATCGAGAGCGTGTTTATTGTATGGACGCGATGGCCAATGCCGCGCCCACCGAAGGATACCCGCCATGTGCGAATGCAAGAAATACGTTTGTCTGTCAAGAAACAGTGGACACACGTAGGCTGCATCTCCGCGATTCTGTACTCGCAACTTCTTCCGCAGTCTATACAGGACGTTATGCTGGAAGTCCTTGTGGTGTTTAAGCTTATGTTGCAATGAAAAAAACAGCGTTCGGGGCTCAGTGGATAGCTTGGGCGACAACTTGTTACGATCCTTGATAATCTGCGCGCGACTTGGGACAGTATGCGCGAAAGGACGCTTAAACTGCATATAAAAAGGAAGGAAGCGCTTCCCGCTGACTAGCCTAGCATCGGCGCCCAGCCACCGTTCACGCCCCCTAGAGATGGGCACAATGGAGTAACGTAGAAACGGAAAGCTCAGTAAAGATAACTGGCTACCAATAGCGATAGAGACAGCATCTTCGATGTAATTCGGCTTTTCTTCCATGAGAGTCCTTTTAACTGGAGATAAACCCTAACCTCCGATACAATCGGCGGAATTGGGTGTTATCACGGCAGCCCTACAATTGAAAGTGCACTCATGAGTGTGGCATTGGCATGTGTAAAATTGTTCAGTTGCCCTTGAACCCCATAAGCCCACTTTACGCCATGAAAAAGATTGTTTCGAATCCGATAAACAACGATGAGAAGCACGGCGACGCAATCTGCTGGATTTGTGTTGTCACCCTTTAGAACATCGTAAACCAAGTCACGACAATCATTCGACCGGAGATTTAGTCCGGAAAGATAGTCGGTTTCCACGCCATTTGAATAGTACCGTTGTTGAAAGTACAAAAGGCTTTCAGAAAACGATTCGCTAACTAGACGGCCTTGCGCCAACCACTCATGTGTAAGCGCGAGAATTGCTCTGGAAGAGCCGCATGTTGAGAGAGCGCGAGCTTCGAAGAGACTCCACAACAGAACAAAGTGAGTAATAGCTGCGCGCTCTTTCCCCGACAACGTGTCGAAACCTGGGGCATTTTTTTCAAGCCACTGGATAGGATTCATGACGTCCACTGTGTATTTGAACTGGTGAGTACAGCCAAAAAATCTTGGTTCTTCTCAACACAAAATACTGAAAATGCATTATTCAATTTCCATAAATAATTTTTACAGCCTAACGCAATGTAGACCGCACCTTTCCTGTGTTACACGCCACACGATTTTTTAATTAGATCAGCGAGCGTTTTTTAACAAACACTATAGCCTACGCACGGAGCATGGCTATGAGCAATGGGTGTGCCGGTTTGAAAAATGGCACAGTCAGCCGCATCGCGAGACATGGGCTGCGGGAAATCGAGATTTTCAGGCCATGTGGCTCGGCTAGTTAGCTGCTGGTCGTGGATGCTGCTTTTGCCCCTCAGCCATGCGTGAGACTGGTCATGTCGAATGCAAACGTGCGGTCACACGGGTGCAATTACGCACAGAATGGAGCCTACCCCGCAGAAACACAGATTGAGATCGACAGCGCCGCCAGGCTTTATGGCCCGGCGCATCGAACTCGATACCCAATAATGACCAAAAAAAAGGCCCCGCTCAGACTATTCTGGCGGGGCCTTTTACCGTCATCCTGCTGTCACGAATACTTACGCTATGGCATAAAAATCGCTGGATGGCCTTGATTTTTACTGGTGCCGGAGACAGGAATCGAACCTGCGACCTTCGCGTTACGAGTGCGCTGCTCTACCGACTGAGCTACACCGGCGTGTCCGCAAAGCTACCACCGCCGCCATCCATACGCAAACCCCTGTTTCCCCTCACTTATTACCCTGCGCCCCACCCTGCCCCGCCGAACCTGCACAGCCGCTGGGCGCGAGATCCTCTTCGATGTCGGTGCTGCACGCCCACCCGGTCGCCGCACGGGTCAGTGTCAGGCGCTTGCCCACCACGTTCGCAGGCGCATCCGCGAGGGTGCAGACGATGCTGCCGGTGCCTGCGGCGGCATTGCCGCTGGCGACGATGGCGCAGTGGTTGGTCGTGGGTTGCCCGCCCAGCGCGGTAACGTCGGCGACGTCCTTGCCTTCGTTCAGGCGCAGGTCCATCGGGGTCTTGAGCGCGGAGATTTCCAGGAGGCCGGCCGCTGCTTTGGTGCGGGCCTGGTGGTTGGTGTACATGGGGATCGCGATGGTCGCGAGGATGCCGATGATCGCGACGACGATCATCAGTTCGATGAGGGTGATACCGCGTTGGCCTTTCATAACAGGTTCCTTGTCGATTCGGTCAGGCCGCGAGCCGCTGGGCGGGCCGGGGCCGGCTGGGGCGCAGTAGAGCCCAACGGACACCTTTTGTCACCCCTGCGTGGCTGGACGTCATGTCCGCTCGACTACTCTAGTGGGCGTCTGGAGTTTCTGCCCTGGGTGGGGCGCGGCAAGCTGTTACGGAGCTTGTCGGGGTGTAGCAAGGAGCTGGTGAATGAAGGGTTCGACTCGGTTGTATGCGTGGCAGGGCGTGGATGCGCAGGGGGCGCGGGTCAGTGGGCAGATGCTGGGACGTAGCCCGGCATTCGTGCAGGCGGGGTTGTTACGCCAGGGCATCGAGGGCGCGCGAGTGTGGCCTGCGGGTGGGCGGGGTTGGAAACTGCCGGTGCGACGGGAGAAGGTGGATGCGCCGGGGTTTTCGCGTCAGTTGGCGACGCTGTTGAAAGCGGGAGTGCCGCTGCTGCAGGCGTTCGAGGTGATGGGGCGCAGTGGTGCTGACGCTGGGATGGTGGGGTTGCTGGGGCGCTTGCAGCAGGATGTTTCTGCGGGGCTGGGGTTGGCGGATGCGTTGCAGCGGCACCCGCGTTGGTTCGATGCGTTGTACTGCAACCTGGTACGGGTCGGCGAGCAGTCGGGGACGCTGGATCGGCAACTGGAGCAGTTGGCAGACCTGCTGGAGCGGCGTCAGGCGCTGCGGCGCCGGGTGCGCAAGGCGATGCTGTATCCGCTGATTCTGCTGCTGACGGGGCTTGGGGTGTCGGCGTTGCTGTTGCTGGAGGTGGTGCCACGCTTCGAGGGGGTGTTTGCGGGGGTGGGTAAGGAGCTACCTGCATTTACCCGGTGGGTTATCGAATTGTCTGACGCGCTGGGGCGCCATCTGCTCGGTGTGCTGGGGGTATTCGGTCTGGCGGGGCTGGCGTTGCGCAAGCTGTACCGGGAGCATCTGCCGGGGCGGTTGTGGATGATTCGCCAAGCGCTGCGAGTGCCGGTGTTCGGGCGGTTGTTGAGCCATGCGGCATTGGCGCGTTTCGCACGCAGCCTGGGGACGGCCTATGGTTCGGGGGTGGTGCTGCTCGATGCGCTGGAGACCGTTGCGGCGGCGAGTGGCGATGCCTTGCACGAGCGGGCGATTCGCCAGTTGCGCCAAGGCATGGCCAATGGCTTGGGGCTGCATCAGGCGATGGCGCTGGAGCCGTTGTTCGCGCCACTGCTGGTGCAGTTGACGGCGATCGGTGAATCCAGCGGCACGCTGGAGGCGATGCTGAACAAGGCGGCCTGTCATTACGAGGAGCAGGTCGGGCAGGCGCTGGAGCAGTTGACCAGCCTGCTGGAGCCAGCCATCGTGCTGATCCTCGGTGTTCTGGTAGGTGGCCTGGTAGTGGCCATGTACTTGCCGATCTTCCAGTTGGGTAGCCTGATCTGACATGAATCTGTGGACTTTTCTTGCCGACCAGCCAGGGTTTTTCCTGGCGAGTGCAGCCGTGCTCGGGCTGCTGGTGGGCAGTTTTCTGAATGTGGTGGTGCATCGCTTGCCGGTGATGCTAGAACGCCAGTGGCAGAACGAGGCGCGGGAGGTGCTGGGGATGCCGGTGCAGGCGCATGAGCGTTTCGACCTGTGCCTGCCGGCCTCACACTGCCCCAGTTGCGGGCATCGGATTCGGGCGTGGGAAAACATCCCGGTGGTGAGTTACCTTGCCCTGCGCGGGCGCTGCTCGGCGTGCAAGGGGCGGATCAGCCTGCGTTATCCGCTGGTGGAGCTGGCCTGCGCGGGGCTGTCGCTGGTGGTGGCGTGGCATTTCGGGGTGAGCGTGCAGGCGCTGTTGGCGCTGGTGCTGACGTGGTGCCTGCTGGCACTGAGCCTGATCGATGCGGAGCATCAATTGCTGCCGGATGTGCTGGTGCTGCCGACGCTGTGGCTGGGGCTGGTGGTCAATGCCTTCGGGCTGTTCGTGCCGCTGGCCGATGCGCTGTGGGGGGCGGTGGTCGGTTACCTGAGCCTGTGGTCGGTGTATTGGCTGTTTCGGCTGGTCACCGGCAAGGAGGGCTTGGGCTATGGCGACTTCAAGCTGCTGGCGCTGCTGGGCGCCTGGGGCGGCTGGCAGGTGCTGCCGCTGACACTGTTGCTGTCGTCGGTGGTGGGGGCGGTGATCGGGCTGTGTCTGCTGCGCCTGCGCAAGGCTTCGCTGGGGACGACGATGCCTTTTGGGCCCTATCTGGCGATTGCGGGCTGGATCGCATGGCTCTGGGGTGATGAAATATACGCTTCCTACATGCAACTGCTCGGATACTGATGACCACTGCTGCATTTACCCCCTGGATTCTCGGACTGACCGGCGGCATCGGCAGCGGCAAGAGCGCCGCCGCGGAGCGTTTCGTCGAACTTGGCGTGCACCTGGTGGATGCCGACCAGGCGGCGCGCTGGGTGGTCGAGCCGGGTCGGCCGGCGCTGGCGAGCATCGTCGAGCGCTTTGGTGCGGGCGTGCTGCTGGATGACGGCACCCTCGACCGCTCGGCCCTGCGCCAGCAGATCTTTGCCGACCCTGCGCAGCGGCGCTGGCTCGAGCAACTGCTGCACCCGCTGATCGGGCAGGAGATCTTCAGCTACCTGGCCAAGGCCGAGTCGCCCTACGCGGTGTATGTATCGCCGCTGCTGATCGAGTCGGGGCAGTACCAGAAGACCCAACGCATCCTGGTGATCGATGTGCCGCAAGAGGTGCAGATCGCGCGCACGCTGCAGCGTGACAACATCAGCGAGGAGCAGGTGCAGGCGATTCTCAAGGCGCAGTTGGCGCGGGAAGAGCGCCTGCGCCATGCCGACGATGTGGTGGTCAATGACCGCGACCTGCCGTGGCTGCATCAGCAGATCGACCAGTTGCATGCCTTTTACCTGACTTTGCGAGGAGGCCAGCCTTGAGCCAGCCAATGACCGTCGATTGCCCGACCTGTGGCGCACCTGTGGAATGGAGCGAGAAGAGCCCGAACCGGCCGTTCTGCTCGGATCGCTGCAAGCTGATCGACCTGGGGGCCTGGGCGGCCGAGGAACACAAGATTCCAGCGGCGCCGGAGTCGGAGGATGAGCTGTATTCGGGGGATCTTGAGCCTCGGCATTGATTTGATGAGGGGGTGGGGATGGCACCGGCTTTGCCGGTGATCGCGGGACAAGCCCGCTCCCACAGGGGCTGTGCTGACCTTTAGATTTTCAACAAGACAGTTCCCCACAGGTGACTTCCAAAGGGGGTTCCACAGAGGTTTTTAGAGGCGATTCAGCCCTTCCCCTGCCCCTCTTCATCCTTCCATGGGGCCTGCAGGTAGCGGGTGCGGTTGAAGGTTTCCAGCCACTCGGGGCAGAACACCACCAAGGCGCTGATCACGGTGCCGTTGATGAAGGCCTCGGGGAATATCATCAGCCACAGGTAGCCGACGAAATCGCTGAGCCACTCGGGCATGGCGAACAGACCGTCCAGCCATAGCACGCCCAGCGCGGCCATCAGACACAGCAAGGTCGCCAGGGCGGCGGCGAAGAATCCCGAACAGAAGATATAGACGAACAGGTTGCGCGGCTGGGCGCGTTCGACCAGGATCGCGCACACCTCGGTGACCAGCACCGGCAAGCCGATGATCAACAGGCCGTTGACGCCCAGCGCGGCCAGGTCCTGACGGCCGAGGGCGAGCAGGCCGAGCTGGGCAAGAAAACCGCCGAGTATGGCCAGCGGCCAGTCCAGCAGGAGGGTCACGGCAGTCATGCCAATGAAGTGGTAGGACACGCCGGTGTCGAAATCGCGGCGCACCAGCCACAGCGCGAACAGGCCGAACACGGTGCCGAACAGCAGGTGCTGGCGGCGGGGGTCGCTGAACAGCTCGACCCAGCGAGTGCGGCTGGCCGCCCAGATCAACAGGGGCACGTAGGCCAGCCAGCCAAGCGTTAGGCTGGTGGAGGACAGGACCTGTGCGCTGATCATCGCGACCTCGCGTGCATGTCGGATGCTTTCGAGTCTACACCCATTCCCTGATGACGATTCCCACGAACAAACAAGCCCTTATCCTTCACAATTGCAGGCTAAGCTTGTTCCCATGGATGACTCAGACTACCTGCGCCTGCTTACCATCCAGGCCGAACAAGCCAACGCGTTCCTGTCCAATGCCCGCAAATGGGAGCGTGAGCGTTGGGTCTGCCAACGCCTGCTGCAAGGGTTGAACATTCCCTACCGCAGCGAAGACTTCACCCCGGCCGGGCAAGAGCCGCCAGACGTGCTGTTTCGCGATGCGGCGTTCGAGGTGTTCTTCGTCCTCGACGAGGGGCGTCGGCTCAACGACGAATGGCGCGAGGAACTGCAGCGCCGGCGCAGTGCCTTCTCCCTGGCCCAACTGGTGCGCCGCGAGGCGCGCCCCCGGCGCATCAGCGCGCAGGAGCTGCTCGCGCGCCTGGCCCCGACCCTGCGCAAGAAGGCGCACAACTACCGCGAGCGCGGGCTGGACTTGAGCGAGCTGGATATCATCGCCTTCGCCAGCCTCAAGCGCGAAGTACTCGACCTGAACAGCCATTTCCCGCCACCCACCGAATACCTGCGCCAGGGCTGGCGCTCGCTGTCGCTGGTGGGGCCGACCTTCGCCCGGGTCTTGTTCGCCCACCCGGACGCGCCGGATTTCCTGCGCGGCAACCTGGGGCGCAGCATTCTGTTCGATGTCGGTATCAGTCTTTGATCGCGTGCCGGGTGTCTTTGCGATGGCGTACACTCGGCGGCGGAGATGAAAGGTATTATCATTTGTTTCACGTGCTTGCGATAACGCTGCAGGAAAGGTTGTAGCGTTCTCGTCATCCCAAGCGTCTACCCACGAGGCCCACCATGACCAGCCGCCTGAATCCGGAAGATCAGCGTCGCGTCGATGAGTATCTGCGAGCCCCCCAGCATCAAGTCGAGCGCAAGCCTTTCAGGCCCTGGCTGCTCCTTGCCCTGGTGGTGATCGTGACCATTGGTCTGGGCCTGTTGAGCCGCTTGCTGAGTGGACTGGTGCTATGAGCTGCCTTGCGCTCGCCCTCCTCTCTCGCACGCAGCGGCCGGACCTTGTGTCCAGGAATTCCGTAAAACTTGTGAGATATCCCCATGACTCATCGCATCGTGATTGTCGGCGGCGGCGCCGGCGGCGTGGAACTGGCGACCCGCCTGGGTAAGAGCCTCGGCAAGCGCAAACGCGCCGAGATCACTCTGGTCGACGCCAACCTGACGCACATCTGGAAACCGCTGCTGCACGAAGTGGCTGCCGGCTCGCTGAACTCCTCGGAAGACGAGCTGAACTACGTGGCCCAGGCCAAGTGGAACCACTTCAACTTCCAGTTGGGGCGCATGAGCGGCCTGGACCGTGAAGGCAAGCAGATCCAGCTGGCTGCGACCCTCGACGAACAAGGCCGCGAGCTGCTGCCCGCGCGCACTCTGGGCTACGACACCCTGGTGATCGCCGTGGGCAGCAACACCAACGACTTCGGCACCCTGGGTGCGGCGCAGCACTGCCTGTTCCTCGACAGCCGCAAGCAGGCCGAGCGCTTCCACCAGCAACTGCTCAACCACTACCTGCGCGCCCACGCCGGCGATCAGGCCAGCGAGCAGATCAGCGTGGCCATCGTCGGCGCCGGTGCTACCGGCGTGGAACTGGCGGCGGAGCTGCACAACGCTGCGCACGAGCTGGCCGCCTACGGCCTGGACCGCATCCAGCCCAAGGACATGCACATCACCCTGATCGAGGCCGGCCCGCGCGTGCTGCCAGCCTTGCCGGAGCGCATCAGCGTGCCGGTGCACAAGACCCTGGAGAAACTCGGGGTGACGGTGATGACCAACGCCGCGGTCAGCGAAGTGACCGAGGAAGGCCTGAAGACCGCGACCGGCGAAGTGATCCAAGCGAGCCTGAAAGTGTGGGCGGCGGGTATTCGTGCGCCGGGCTTCCTCAAGGATATCGACGGCCTGGAGACCAACCGGATCAACCAGCTGGTGGTGCGTCCTACGCTGCAGACCACGCGGGATGACGACATCTTCGCCTTCGGCGACTGCGCTGCCTGCCCGCAGCCGGGCAGCGACCGCAATGTGCCGCCGCGGGCGCAGGCGGCGCACCAGCAGGCATCGATGCTGGCCAAGAGCCTGAAGGCGCGGCTGGAGAACAAGCCGCTGCCAACCTACGCGTACAAGGACTACGGCTCGCTGGTGTCGCTGTCGCGGTTCTCGGCGGTGGGCAACCTGATGGGCAACCTGACCGGCAGCGTGATGCTGGAGGGTTGGCTGGCGCGGATGTTCTATGTATCGCTGTACCGCATGCACCAGATGGCGCTGTATGGGGTGTTCCGCACGGCGATGCTGATGATCGGCAGCAAGATCGGCCGCGGCACCGAGCCGCGCCTGAAGTTGCACTGATCAGCTGAGATCACGAGGGCCGCTTTGCGGCCCTTTTTGCGAGCACGTCTCCGCGCAGGTGCGGCAAGCTCTGGCGTGATCGGCAGGGCAGAGTGCCAAGCAGGGTCAGTTGCATGGCCGCTCCAGGTGCGCGAGCAGACGCGAGACGGTGTCGGCCAATGGCCCGGAGTTGTCGAGCACCAGCAAGTCGGGGTCGGCCTCGCGCGCTTCGCTGGCAAAGCGGGCATTACGCGCCAAGCGCGCCTGCACTTCCTCCTGCGACTCACGCCCCCGCGCCAGCAGGCGCTGGCGCAGGATGTCCTGTTCGACACTGAGCAGTACCACCTGCAAATTCGGATAACGCTGCCGCGCCGTATTCAGGTAGCCACGCGAGCCGTTCACCAGCACGTCGTGCCCTTCTTCCAGCCACTGGTCGATGACCCGTGGAATGCCGTAGTGCAGGCCGTTGGCCTGCCAGTGCAGGGCAAATGCACCGTCCTCGCGCATCTGCTCGAACTGTGCGGCGCTCACCGCCAGGGCGGCTTCGCCCATCGCTTCGGCAGACCGGGTGATGACCCGCCGGGCAATGCGACAGCCACGCGCTGTCAGTTGTTCGCGGGCGGCGTCCAGCAGGCTGTCCTTGCCGGATCCGGACGGCCCGATCAGGTAAATCAACCTGCCTGCCATCAGTACACCCTCTTCGCTTCTCGCCATACCTGCCGCACCGACGCGGATATCGCCACGGTCATGCGACTCTCGCAGCACTGATCCTTTGCACGGCCCGGGGCAAACCGATGCCGCTGTGCCCGGCGGTGCCGAGAATGAACGCGGCAGCAGGCTGGTCGAATGATAATCGCTGGGAGGATATCCAGCAGCCCCTCGCGCGCCAAGTCGGCCGCTGCCACAGAGATTGTGGCTGGCCTTCAGATTTTGAACAGAACAGTTGCAACCCCAGTAAAACAGCCGCGAGTTACGAAATGATTTTCTCGAGACAAAAGAAAAAGGGGGAC
>NZ_JABWRO010000041.1:0-39434 GCF_014268985.1 Pseudomonas sp. RW10S2
CCCCCCGGGGGGGGGGGGGGAATTTTTCATTGCAGCAGGACTTAGTCCTCGCGATAGCGGCGCAGCTTCAGTTGCTTGCCGGCCACGCGGGTATCCTTGAGCTTGGACAGCAGACGCTCCAGGCCTTCTTCCGGCAGCTCGACCAGGCTGAAGCTGTCGCGCACCTGGATGCGACCGATAGCATCACGGGCCAGGCCGCCTTCATTGAGGATCGCACCCAACAGGTTCTTGGCGGCGATACCATCACGGGCACCCAGGGCAGTACGGCAACGCACGCGGCCTTCGGCCAGCGGCATCGGCGCACGACGCTCGCGATCACCGCGCTCGCTGCGCTCACCACGGTCACTGCGCTCGCCGGTACGCTCACGCGGCGTGTAGGTCGGCACCAGCGGTTGCTCGCGCTCGACAGCAGCCAGGTCAAGCGACTGGCCATTGGTGGCCTTGCGCAGCAACGCAGCAGACAGCGCACGGGCCGAGCAGCCCAGGTCGGCGGTCAGGCGGTCGAACAGCTCGCCATGGGTGGCCTCAGCTTCGGCAACCAACGGCGCGAGGCTTGCGGTCAGCTTCTTGATGCGCGCATCCAGCACGGCCTGTGGGCCAGGCAGACGAGCTTCGGCAACCTTCTGCCCGGTGACGCGCTCGATTACCTGCAGCATGCGGCGCTCACGCGGCGTCACCAGCAGCAGTGCGCGACCATCGCGACCGGCACGACCGGTACGGCCGATACGGTGCACATAGGATTCTGGATCGTATGGCATGTCCACGTTGAACACGTGGGTGATGCGCGGTACGTCCAGGCCACGGGCGGCGACGTCGGTAGCGACGACGATGTCCAGGCGACCATCCTTGAGCGAGTCGATGACACGCTCACGCTGGTTCTGGGCAATATCGCCGTTCAGCGCGGCAGCCTTGTAGCCCTTGGCTTCCAGCGCGGCGGCCAGGTCCAGGGTGGCTTGCTTGGTGCGCACGAAGGCGATCAGCGCGTCGAACTCCTCGACCTCCAGCAGACGCAGCACGGCCGGGATCTTCTGGTCGGCGTGGACCATCAGGTGAGCCTGCTCGATCGCGGTGACAGTCTGGGTCTTGCTCTGGATCTTGACGTGCTTGGGCTCGCGCAGGTGGCGCTCGGCGATCGAACGGATCGACGACGGCAGGGTTGCGGAGAACAGCACGGTCTGGCGGGTGGCAGGGATGGCGTCGAAGATCACTTCGAGGTCGTCCATGAAGCCCAGCTTGAGCATTTCGTCGGCTTCGTCGAGCACCAGGTACTGAACGGTGGAGAGCACTTTCTCGTCACGGCGCAGGTGGTCGCACAGACGGCCCGGGGTGGCGACGACGATCTGCGCACCGTTACGGATGGCACGCAGTTGTGGGCCCATCGGGGCACCACCGTACACAGCCACCACGTTAACGCCCGGCATCTGCTTGGCATAGGTTTCGAAAGCGGTGGCTACTTGCAGCGCCAACTCACGGGTTGGCGCCAGGATCAGGGCTTGCGGTTCGCGCTTGCTCACGTCGATCTTGTTGAGGATCGGCAGGGCGAAGGCAGCGGTCTTGCCGGTGCCAGTCTGCGCCTGGCCGATCATGTCATGACCGGCGAGGATGATCGGGATCGACTGTTGCTGGATGGCCGACGGCTCTTCATAGCCGGTGGCCAGAACGGCGGCAACGATGTTCGGATGAAGATCGAGAGCGGCGAATCCGCCGGTTTCCTGGGTCATGGGTCTGCCTCTATGTGCATCCGCAAAGACCCATGCTCCAAAGCTGCACATGCCTTGAAAGACCCGAAAGTCACCCAGGCAGCTTTGGCGGCGGGGATTTGCGAAAACGATTGAAAAAGAATTACGTGGGAAAGGTCCGCCTAGCGGACGTGCAGCCGAAGCTGGACTCGGAGGGTTTGCACCACCTGATTTTGAGGTCCGCTAAAAGACCGGCGCGTACTATATACGAATTCGCCCTGTACCGTGAGATTTTTTTCTGGGGTGCTGCATGGTATCAGGCCATCATCGAGCAGCTTGCTGAATCGTTTCCTTTTTTTGCTCCGCGGCACACTTTTGTGGGAGCGGGCTTGCCCGCGAATGAAGGCATCACCAACGCCGGATCAGCTCGCCGGTCGAACTTCCTCGATCAGATACTCCAGTGAATACCCCAACTGCGCCGCCAGCGCAGCGGCGCGGGCGCGCAGCCCGTCCAGATCCAGTGTCTGCTCCAGATCCGCCGGCACCAGCAGGATCACGTTGCCCTCTTTCACCGGCAGCTCCCAGTAATGCCGGTGATACAACCCACGCAACAATGCCGCGCCCAGCGGCCGGCCATCGTCGCCGGCCCACTGGTTGATCACCAGCCAGCCCCCCGGATTGAGCTGCTGCTGGCACCGCTCCAGAAAGCCCCAGGCCAGGTGCCCGACACCCGGGCCATGATCGGTATAGAGGTCGACGAAGATCAGGTCGGCCTGCTCAGCCGTGGGCAGCAGTTCGAGAGCGTCGCCAATGCGCACGTACAAGCGCGGATCATCATCCAGCCCCATGTATTGCATGGCCAGGCGCGGCACGTCCGGGCGCAGCTCGATGGCCTCGACATCCTCCAGCGGCAGGAACTTCAAGCAGGCCTGGGTCAGGGTACCGGCCCCCAGCCCCAGGAACAGCGCGCTCTCTGGCTGCGGATGGCACAGCGCACCGACCAGCATCGCGCGGGTGTAGTCGTATTCCAGCCAACTGGGGTCGGCGGTGAAGGTACAGCTCTGCTCGATGGCGTCGCCGAACTCAAGGAAGCGATAATCCTCGACCTCGTACACACTGATGACCCCGTAGGCATCTTCCACCCGGGCCAGCAGCCGCTCTTCCCGCTCCGTCGCCATCGCTTGCCACCTGCCCACACAAAAAACCGGCATTGTCCGCCAATGCCTGCGGTGCAACAAGCACGCCGCCAACTGATACCATGACAGGTACGCCTGAACCGACCACATCGAGCCCGTGATGAACCGACCCTGGACCCCTGACAGCTGGCGCGCCCTGCCGATCCAGCAACAACCGACCTACCCCGACGCCGCTCACCTGCTCAAGGTCGAGCAGACCCTGGCCAGCTACCCGCCGCTGGTATTTGCCGGGGAAGCCCGCGAGTTGCGCCGCCAGTTCGCCGAGGTCACCCAGGGCCGCGCCTTCCTGCTCCAGGGCGGCGACTGTGCCGAAAGCTTCGCCGAATTCTCCGCCGCGAAAATCCGCGACACCTTCAAGGTGCTGCTGCAGATGGCCATCGTCATGACCTTCGCCGCTGGCTGCCCGGTGGTGAAGGTCGGGCGCATGGCCGGGCAGTTCGCCAAGCCGCGCTCGGCCAACGACGAAACCATCGGCCAGGTCACCCTGCCCGCCTACCGTGGCGACATCGTCAATGGTATCGGCTTCGACGCCGCCAGCCGCGTCCCCGACCCGGAGCGCCTGCTGCAGGCATATCACCAGGCCACCGCCAGCCTCAACCTGCTGCGTGCGTTCGCCCAAGGCGGCTTCGCCGACCTGCACCAGGTGCACAAATGGAACCTGGACTTCATCGCCAACTCGGCACTGGCCGACAAGTACCATCAGCTTGCCGATCGCATCGACGAAACCCTCGCCTTCATGCGCGCCTGCGGCCTGGACAGCGCCCCGCAACTGCGTGAAACCAGCTTCTTCACGGCCCACGAGGCGCTGCTGCTCAACTATGAGGAAGCCTTCGTACGCCGCGACAGCCTGACTGGGGACTACTACGACTGTTCGGCGCACATGCTGTGGATCGGCGACCGCACCCGTCAGCTTGATGGTGCCCACGTGGAGTTCCTGCGGGGCGTGCACAACCCGATCGGGGTCAAGGTCGGCCCGAGCATGAACACTGAGGATCTGATCCGCCTGATCGACGTGCTCAACCCGGACAACGACCCCGGCCGCCTGAACCTGATCGTGCGCATGGGAGCGAACAAGGTCGGCGATCACCTGCCGGGGCTGATCCGCGCCGTCGAGCGCGAGGGGCGCCAGGTGTTGTGGAGTTCCGACCCGATGCACGGCAACACCATCAAGGCCAGCAGCGGCTACAAGACCCGCGATTTCGCGCAGATCCTCGACGAAGTACGGCAGTTCTTCCAGGTACACCAGGCCGAAGGCAGCCACGCCGGGGGTATCCACATCGAGATGACCGGGCAGAATGTCACCGAATGCATCGGCGGCGCCCGGCCGATCACCGAAGATGGCCTGTCGGACCGCTATCACACCCATTGCGACCCACGGATGAACGCCGATCAATCACTGGAGCTGGCATTCCTGATCGCCGAAACCCTCAAGCAGGTGCGTCGCTGAGGGCCTGACGCAACGGCCCTGCCGACTCGCGCGCGCAATCCAGACGCACCCGTTCCAGGCCCAGCCAGCCCGCCAGCCGCTCCAGGCTGCGGGCCAGGGCCTGGAAGCCCTCTTCATCCAGCCCCTGAACTTCCTCATGCACGGCATGCACCGCCAGCTCGCCGCGTGCCCGTTCCGCACGCAGGTCCAGGCGCGCGGCGATACGACCGTCGTGCAGGAACGGCAGCACGTAGTAGCCATACACCCGCTTGTGCGCCGGGGTGTAGATCTCCAGGCGGTAGCGAAAGTCGAACAGCCGCTCGGTACGGGCGCGCTCCCAGACCAGCGAGTCGAACGGCGAAAGCAAGGCGCTGGCCTCCACACGCCGGGGAATACGCGGCGTGCCGGCGCAGTAGGCCGGCTGCTTCCAGCCCTGCACCGTGCACTGCTGCAAGCGACCGTCAGCGAGCAACTCGCCCAGGGCGGCCCGCGCCTGCGCGGGACTGAGCCTGAAATAGTCGCGCAGGTCTTGCTCGGTTGCCACGCCCAACGCCGTGGCGGCTTGCAGCAGCAACCCCTGCTGGGCCTCGCTGTCACGGAGTTCGGGCTGATCGAGGATCGCCGCTGGCAGCACGCGCTCCGGCAGATCGTACAGACGCTCGAACCCGCGGCGCCCGGCGACGGTGACCTGTCCGGCCGCAAACAGCCACTCCAGGGCGTGCTTCTCCTCGCTCCAGTCCCACCATGGGCCGGCGCGCTCCTGCCGGGTCGACAGGCTTCCGGCGCCCAGGGCGCCTTGGTCCCGCACCGCATCCAGCACGCGGGCAATGACATCCTGACGCTCACGTCCGAACTGCGCCAGCTGCCGGTAGATACCCTCGCCCTGCTGCGCTCGCGCCATGCGCCAACGCATCAGCGGATAGAGCGACAAGGGCAGCAAGGACGCCTCATGCCCCCAATATTCGAACAACTGGCGCTGACGCCCACGGCCCCAGGCCAACTGGTCGAGCAGCTCGGCCGGGTAGTCGCCCAGGCGCGAGAACAGCGGCAGGTAGTGCGAGCGCACTAGCGCATTGACCGAGTCGATCTGCACCACGCCCAAGCGCTGCAGCATGCGCTTGAGAGCAGCCGGCGTCGGTGCCTGGGGCTTGCCGAAGCCCTGCGCGGACAGGGCCAGGCGTCGGGCCTGCTTGAGGGAAAGGCTGAAGGTCACGATACGGGCTCCACGGCAAGTCGGGTCACAGTGTAGCGCCAAGGCAGTCTTTACCCAGCCTTTACCCTGCACTGACCGCCCTTGACCTTGATCTCCCTAGACTGGGCTCATCCGGTAACCACCGGCCTCAGAAAGGAGAAACACCATGCGCAAGACCCTTATCGCCCTGATGTTCGCCGCAGCCCTGCCGACCGTAGCCATGGCCATGCCAGACGGCGGCCCACGCGGTGACGGCCCGCATCACCGCGGTGATGCGCCTTTCGCGCAGCTTGACCTGACCCGCGACCAGCGCCAGCAGATCGGCAAGTTGATGGGCGAGCAGATGAAGCAGCGCCGCGACGTCACCGAACGCTACCTGGCCAAGCTGCCGGCCGCAGACCAGAGAGCCATGCAGGACGAGATCAAGGCCGGTCACGACAAGACCCAGAGCCAGATCCGTGCCCTGCTCAAGCCAGAGCAACAGAAGCAGTTCGACGAACTGCAGAGCAAACGCGCGGCAGACAAGGCTGAATGGCAGCAGTTCCAGGCCTGGAAAGCTGAAAAAGCCGCCAAGGCCCAGTAAGCTGTCCGACCGGTGCCCGGCTCGCGGTAATGCGGGCCGGGCCTTTCTCGTGTGTGGGAGGTACTCGTCTTGCGTTCATTGTTCTGGCGCATCCTGGCCAGTTTCTGGCTGGCCATCGCCCTGGTTGCGGGCCTGTCGATCCTGCTCGGCCACATGCTCAACCAGGACGCCTGGATTCTCAGCCGCCACCCAGGCCTGAACACCTTGGCCAGCCGCTGGGTAAAGCACTACGAACAGGAAGGGCTGGAGGCATCGCAGCGCTTTCTGGAACGCCGCAAGCAGCGCTACAAGATCGACGTCCAGGTGCTCGACGACAGCGGCGATGCCGTGGTGCCCGGCACCTTCCCGCGTCGCGCCGAAGACTTCGAGCGACGCCAGCACAACGACGAGCGGCGCCTGCCCTGGCGCCGCCTCACCGAGGAATACACCAGCCCGACCACGGGCGAAACCTACCTGCTGATCTACCGTATCCCGCACCCGGAGCTGATGGCCTGGCACCGTGAAAGCCTGATCTGGCCGCTCAGCGCCCTGGGAATCGCCTTGGTGGTGCTGACCCTGTTCAGCTTGCTGGTGACCCTCTCGATCACCCGCCCCCTCAGCCGCCTGCGCGGTGCGGTGCACGACCTGGGCCAGACCAGCTACCAGCAGAACAGCCTGGCGCGGCTGGCGGTGCGCCGCGACGAGTTCGGCGTACTGGCCAACGATTTCAACAAGATGGGCGCCCGCCTGCAAAGCCTGATCGGCAGCCAGCGCCAGCTACTGCGCGATGTATCCCACGAGCTGCGCTCGCCGCTGGCGCGCCTGCGCATCGCCCTGGCCCTGGCCGAACGCGCCGAGCCCGAACAGCGCCAGGCCCTCTGGCCACGCCTGACCCGCGAGTGCGACCGGCTGGAAGACCTGATCAGCGAAATCCTGGTGTTGGCCCGGGTCGATGCCGAGCAGGCACATGCCGAGCCTGTCGACCTCAACGCACTGCTCGGCAGTGTGCGCAAGGATGCCCAGCTCAGCGTGCCGGAACAGGAAGTACGCCTGGAGGCCGAGCCCGGGCTGACCCTGCAGGGCTGGCCGACCCTGCTGGAGCGTGCGGTAGACAACCTGGTGCGCAATGCGCTGCGCTTCAGCCCAGCGGGGCAGCCGATCGAGATCCGCGCCAGCCGCGAGCAGGAACACCTGCTTCTGAGCGTGCGCGACCATGGGCCGGGGGTGGCGCCAGAACACCTTGCACAGTTGGGCGAGCCGTTCTTCCGCGCGCCGGGACAGGAAACGCCAGGCCACGGACTTGGCCTGGCGATCGCCAGGCGCGCGGCCGAGCGACATGGCGGGACGCTGGTGCTGGAGAATCATCCGCAGGGGGGCTTTGTCGCGCGGCTGGAACTGCCGGTGGCCCAGGCAACTGCCTGAGCGTGCAAGCCCACCTGGTCACTCGCCCCAGGCGCTGACGAACTCGGCGGTCTCCAGCACCGGCGGGGTGCGTGGTTCATTGACCGGCGTGCCCAGGTACAGGTATCCGATCAGCTCTTCGTTCTCCGCCAGCCCCAGCCCCTTGTTCACATGGGCCTCGAAGGCCATGTCGCCAGTGCGCCACACCGCGCCGATCCCCTGAGCATGGGCGGCGATGAGGATGCCATGGGCCGCACAACCGGCAGCCAGACGCTGCTCCGACTTCGGCACCTTGAAGTGATCCTGCAGACGGGCAATGACCACGATCAGCAAGGGCGCGCGCAGCGGCATGGCCCGGGCCTTGTCCAGTGCCGCCTGGCTGGCGTCACCCTTGGCCTGTACAGCTTCGGCGAACAGCTCGCCAAGCTTTTCGCGCCCCTGCCCTTCGATGGTCAGAAAACGCCAGGGGCGCAGCTGACCGTGGTCCGGTGCACGCAGCGCGGCCTGGAACAAACCCTCACGCTGCGCGGCATTGGGCGCCGGATCGGTCAGGCGTGGTACGGAAACACGGTTGAGCAATGCGTCGAGAGCCTCCATCGGCTACCCTCCTGACAGAAGAAATGTGGCGCCATTCTAAAGGACCTCGCGCACATGTGGAGCCGACTTGTCCGCGATCGCGATCAAAAGTCCGCACCCCGCACCGCCGGGCACACGTTTACATCCCGCAACCCACAGGTAGAATGGCGCCCTTTCCGTTTCGAGTCAGGGCAGATCACATGGCGTTGCCGACCTTAAGGATCATTGGTTTCATCATCGGCATCTTCCTGATCACCCTGGCGGTGAGCATGGTCGTGCCCATGGCGACCCTGCTGATCTTCGAACGCACCGGCGACATGCCGTCATTCCTCTGGTCGAGCCTGATCACCTTCATTGCAGGCCTGGCCATGGTCCTGCAAGGCCGCCCCGAGCACGTGCACCTGCGCCCACGCGACATGTACCTGCTGACCGTCAGCAGTTGGCTCGTGGTCTGTGTGTTCGCCGCCCTGCCCTTCCTGCTGACCCAGCACATCAGCTACACCGACGCCTTCTTCGAAAGCATGTCCGGTATCACCGCCACCGGCTCGACGGTGCTCAGCGGGCTGGACAACATGTCGCCCGGCATCCTCATGTGGCGCTCGATGCTGCACTGGCTCGGCGGCATCGGCTTCATAGGCATGGCGGTGGCGATCCTGCCATTGCTGCGCATCGGCGGCATGCGCCTGTTCCAGACCGAGTCCTCGGACCGTTCGGAAAAGGTCATGCCGCGCTCGCACATGGTTGCCAAGTACATCGTCGCGGTGTACGTAGGCATCACCGTACTCGGCAGCCTGGCCTTCTGGTGGGCGGGGATGAGCCCCTTCGATGCGATCAACCACGCCATGTCGGCGATTTCCACCGGCGGTTTCTCCACCTCCGACCTGTCGCTGGCCAAATGGGACATTCCTGCGGTGCACTGGGTCGCCGTGGTGGTGATGATCCTGGGCAGCGTGCCCTTCACCCTTTATGTGGCCACCCTGCGCGGCAATCGCCGGGCGCTGATCCGCGACCAGCAGGTGCAGGGGCTGCTCGGGTTGCTGGTGGCCACCTGGATCGTGCTCGGCACCTGGTACTGGGCCACCACCGATTTGCACTGGCTCGACGCCTTCCGCCACGTGGCACTGAACGTCACCTCGGTGGTCACAACCACCGGTTTCGCCCTGGGCGACTACAGCCTGTGGGGCAACTTCTCGCTGATGCTGTTCTTCTACCTGGGCTTCATCGGCGGCTGCTCCGGCTCGACCGCCGGTGGCATCAAGATTTTCCGCTTCCAGGTCGCCTACATCCTGCTCAAGGCCAGCCTCAACCAGCTGATCCACCCGCGCGCAGTGATCAAGCAAAAATACAATGGTCACCGCCTCGACGAAGAAATCGTGCGCTCGATCCTGACCTTCTCGTTCTTCTTCGCCGTGACCATCTGCGTCATCGCCCTGTTGCTGTCGCTACTGGGCGTGGACTGGATGACAGCCCTGACCGGCGCAGCCAGTACCGTTTCCGGCGTGGGGCCAGGCCTGGGCGAGGTGATCGGCCCGGCTGGCAACTTCGCCAGCCTGCCGGATGCCGCCAAGTGGATTCTCGCCGGCGGCATGCTGCTCGGCCGCCTGGAGATCATCACGGTGCTGGTGTTGTGCATGCCTGCGTTCTGGCGTCACTGACCCCTGACGCCTCCAGGCGCGCGCGGTACTCGCTGGGAGTGACGTCGAACCAGCGGCGGAAGGCCCGGTAGAAATTGCTCGGATCGGCAAAACCCAGCAGATAGGCAGTTTCCAGCAGGGTCATGCCCGGCTGTGCCAGGTATTGCTCGGCCAGTTCGCGCCGCGTGTCGTCGAGCAGGGTCTGGAAGCTGGTGCCTTCCTCCTGCAGACGCCGCTGCAGCGTGCGCTGGGACAGGTGCAAGGCCTGGGCCACGGTTTCGCGCTTGGGTTCGCCCTGGGGCAGGATGCGGCACAGGGTCTGGCGTACTCGATGGGTGACCCGACTTTCCGAGAAACGCGCCAGGTATTCGCCCGCGAAACGGTCATGAAGAATGGCCATCGCTTCGTTGGCAGTGGGCAGCGGCGCCTCCATGTCGGCCCGTTCGAGCACCAGCGCATCGTGCGGAGCCCCAAACACCAGCGGTGCCCGGAAAGCGACCCGATAAGGCTCGACATTCCTCGGTTGCGGCCCCTGGATCAGCACCCGGCGCGGCTGCACCGGGCGTCCGCTGAGCCAGCTGCACAGCGACAGCGCACAGGCCAGCGAGGCTTCCGAGCTGTGCCGGGTCGGAGGCAGGTGATCACCATGAACAGTGAGAATCAGCGAATAGCCCTCAGGCCCGAGACGGAAGCTCAGGTCGGAGCTTTCGGCGATGATCCGCTGGTAACGCACCAGGCGTTCGAAACCTTCGGCCAGCGTACGGCTGGACATCAGCGCATAGCCAACCACATGGAAGGACGCAGGCCGCACCACTCGTGCCATGTTCAGGCCAATGGCCTCGTTGCCCGACAATTCCACCGCCAGCTGCCAGAGGCGGGTCATGGCGTCCTGGGGGAAGCGCGCATCCGGATCGTCGAGGGCGGCGAAGTCCAGCCCGAGTTGCTTGAACATGGCACGACAGTCGAGCCCTTCCAGCTCGAGCGCCTTGACGATCCCTGATGCCCAGCTGGCTGACGTGGTTCTTTCACTCATGACAGGCTTCTTGTGCTGACCGCTCCAGCGGTGAATCGAAAGGATACTCAATTGGCGCCAATTGTCACTGGTAGCCCCTCCCAGTGACTCTAGACTCGAAACAGGCTCCACGCCGTGTATCCTGAACAAAAACGCACCTGCGGGAACACAGCCCATGAACAGCACAGCGCAGTTTCGCAGTTTTGCCGAGTTCTACCCCTACTACCTTGGCGAACACGCCAACCCTACTTGCCGACGCCTGCACTTCGTCGGCACCAGCCTGGTCATCGCCCTGCTGGCCTACACCATTGGCAGCGGTAACTGGCTGCTATTGCTGGCCATACCGTTCGCCGGGTACGGCTTCGCCTGGGTCGGGCACTTCTTTTTCGAAAAGAACCGACCGGCGACCTTCACGTATCCGCTGTACAGCCTGATTGGTGATTTCGCGATGTTCCGCGACATCCTGAGAGGCAAGATCAGCCTTTGAGAGGCCTGCGGCCGTATCGAACTAAGCTGGCTCGCGCAACGCCGCGACGCGCTCGATTTCCCGTGCCTGGGCATCGGCCAGACGATACAGCTCGATGTGGCCATCCCAGTGCTCGATCAACGCCGTGCAGGATTCGACCCAGTCACCGCAGTTGAGGTATTCGACCTCGCCCACCTTGCGAATCTCGGCGTGGTGAATATGCCCACACACCACACCCTGGAACCCTCGGCGCGTGCATTCATGGGCGATCGCATCCTCGAAGTCGCTGATGAAGTTCACCGCCCCCTTGACCTTGTGCTTGAGGTAAGCCGACAGCGACCAGTAGCCATACCCGTAGCGGGCACGCCAATGGTTGAGCCAGCGATTGAGCACCAGGGTGAACTCATAAGCCCGGTCGCCCAGAAACGCCAACCAGCGGTGGTAGCGGGTGATCACGTCGAACTGGTCGCCATGCACCACCAGCAAGCGGCGACCATCGGCGGTGAGGTGCTCGGCCTCGTCGACCAGCTGGATATTGCCCAGGACCAGCTTCGAATAACGGCGCAGGAACTCGTCGTGGTTTCCGGTGACGTAGATCACCTCGGTACCGCGCTTGCTCATGGTCAACAAGCGACGGATCACGTTGGTATGGGCTTGCGGCCAATAGATGCCGCTACGCAGCTTCCAGCCGTCGATGATGTCGCCGACCAGGTAGACGCGGTCGGCCTGGTAGCCCTTGAGGAACTGCGACAGGTGTTCGGCCTGGCAATCCCGGGTGCCCAGGTGCACATCGGAGATCCAAAGGGTGCGCACCCGCTGCTTGCGTGACGGACGGACAAGTTCGGGATGTGTCATGGGGCGGCCTCCGGCGCTGTTTGCAGGAGACTGGCAGGTGCGGATGACAGATTGGTGGCAGTGATGTGACGAGTGATCGTCCCGCAAGGAGCGCCGGCCTTTTCGCGGGCAATTCCCACGGTGATACTCTGCACCTCTGTTCCAAGGATGCTCCCATGGTCGGTCCGATCCTTTCCCTGCGCCACTACCGCGACGAGTTGCTCGCCCACAGCCACGAACACCCGCAACTGGTGTTCGGCCTGCGTGGGCAACTGGATTTCGAAGTACAGGGCCGGGGCGCGCGCATCGACCGCCAGGGGCTCATCGTGGTCCCCGCCGGCTTTCACCACACCTGTGCCAGCGACGCGGGCAGCCACTGCCTGGTGCTGGATATTCCAGGCGAACACTGGCTGCGCGAACAGATGGGCGGCCACGCCGAGGCCAGCCACCGCCTGCTCGAACGCTCGGCGGCGCTACTGCTCGACGGCCGCCAGCAGCAACTGGTGGACTGGCTCGCGGCGAGCCCGGTGGATGACCCGCTGATCAGCCGCCAAGGCGCACTCCTGCTGCTGGCCAGCCTGAACACCGCTGCCGCCCCCACCACCGCCAGCAAACGCCTGCCCTACGCCGCCTTCGATGCACATATCGAGCGTCATGCCGCACACCCGCTGCAGGTCGCCGACCTGGCACGACTGGCCGGTTTGTCAGGTGCCCGCCTGCACGCACGCTTCGTCGAGGAATGCGGCATGACGCCGATGGACTACATCCGCCAGCGGCGTTTGCTCAAGGCACGGCAACTGATCGTTCGCACTTCGCTGCCGATGGGCGAAATCGCCGCACAGGTGGGTTACAGCTCGCAGAGTGCATTTTCGGCGGCGATACTGCGGGCATTCGGCCTTACGCCGCTGGCGCTGCGGCGAGAGTCTGGCGACAACTGACGCCAGGATCGCGACAGAATCTGTTCTCCCCGAGCTCTACACTGTGCCTCTATCGGCCTGTGGCTGCGGGTTTACCCGCGCAAGTGACAGCAACGATCTCGAGCAAGGACTCAGCATGAACCACCGTACTGCCCTCGGCGCCCTGCACATCGGCGCGCTGTTCTTCGGCCTTACCGGCGTCTTCGGCAAACTGGCCGCCAGTGCCACGCCCTCGATCATCGTCTTTGGCCGCGCACTCTTCGCGGTGCTGGCCCTAGCCTTGTTCGCCGGCCTCGCCCGCAAGGGATGGCAGCGACTCAGGGCTCAGGACCTGGGGCGTTTGCTGCTTGGCGGCATATTGCTGGCCGGGCACTGGGTGAGCTTCTTCATCGCCGTGCGGGTCGGTGGCGTTGCCATCGCCACCCTCGGTTTTGCCAGCTTTCCAGCGTTCACCGTAATCCTTGAGGGCGTGCTGTTCCGCGAGCGCATCCGGCGCAACGAAGCCGTGCTGGTACTGCTGGTAAGCATCGGCCTGGTGCTGGTCACACCGGCGTTCAACCTGGCCAGCGAGGCCACGGGCGGCCTGCTTTGGGCCTTGCTGTCGGGCCTGTTGTTCTCGCTGCTGTCGCTGACCAATCGTGCCGGCTCCGGTCGTGTGCCTGCGGTGCAGGCTGCGCTGTGCCAGAACCTGGTGGTCGGCCTGTGCCTCCTGCCCTTCGCGTTGCCGGGCCTGAGTGCCGTGAAACCGATGGACTGGCTGTGGATCGCCCTGCTCGGCATCTTCTGCACCGGGGTGGCGCACAGCCTGTTCGTCGCCAGCCTGGCAGTGATCAAGGCCCGTACCGCCTCGGTGGTGTTCGGCATGGAGCCGGTCTACGGTATTGCCGTGGCCTGGATGGTGTTCGCCGAGACCCCCACCCTGCGCATGCTCGCTGGCGGGGTGCTGATCATCTTCGCCATCGTGCTGTCCAGCCGCCTGTCTGCCGAGCCACCACCACAGCGTGAACGCCTGGCCGAAGGTGCATGATCAACGGTCGTTGTGGCCCAGGTCACGCTGCGGGTCGATCTGGTCGCGCACCCGCTGCTTGAGCACCTTGGCCTCGGGGAAGCCACCATCGAGCTTGCGCTCCCAGATCTGCGCGCCGTCGCAAGTGATGCGGAACACTCCACCAGTGCCCGGTTCCAGGGCGACTCGCGCGAGATCGTCGGAAAAAGTGCTGAGCAGTTCCTGCGCCAGCCAGGCAGCGCGCAGCAACCATTGGCACTGCGTGCAATACGTGATGACGATTTCGGGTTTGGTATCGGCCATATGAGGACATTTCCTGGTGGGTGAGCCGCTTATACTAGCGGTCTTTGCCCACCGCTTTGAGACTCACGATGCATCATCTGCTGCTATGCCTGTTGCTGGCGCTCACCTCGTTCACCGCCCTGGCCGTGGAGCCACCCCGGCCCAAGGTCGGCCTGGTACTTTCCGGCGGCGCCGCCCGCGGCCTGGCGCATATCGGCGTGCTCAAGGCCCTGGAAGAACAGGGCGTGCGCATCGACGCCATCGCCGGAACCAGCATGGGTGCGGTGGTCGGCGGCCTGTATGCCTCCGGCTACAGCATCGAGGAGCTCGAGCACCTGGCGCGCACCCTCGACTGGCAGCAGGCACTCTCCGACGCCCCGCCGCGCAAGGATGTGCCGTTTCGCCGCAAGCAGGATGACCGTGATTTCCTGGTCAAGCAGAAGCTGAGCTTTCGCGATGACGGCAGCCTTGGCCTGCCGCTGGGTGTGATCCAGGGCCAGAACCTGTCATTGCTGCTGGAAAGCAAGCTGGCGCACACTGCTGACATTCGCGACTTCGACAAACTGCCGATCCCGTTCCGCGCCGTCGCCACCGACATCGCCAGCGGCGAGAAAGTGGTGTTCCGCCGTGGCCACCTGCCTCAGGTGGTGCGCGCCAGCATGTCGATTCCGGCAGTGTTCGCCCCGGTCGAGCTCGACGGGCGCCTGCTGGTGGATGGTGGCATGGTCGACAACATCCCGCTGGATGTGGTGCGCGAAATGGGCGTGGACATGGCCATCGTCGTCGATATCGGCACCCCGCTGCGCAGCCGCAAGCAACTGGCCACGGTCGTGGACGTGCTCAACCAGTCGATCACCCTGATGACCCGGCGCAACTCCGAGGAGCAACTGGCCAGCCTGCACCGCGACGACATCCTGGTACAACCAGCACTGGCAGCCTTTGGCGTCACCGACTTCGGTCGTGCCCAGGACATGATCGACGCCGGCTACCGCGCCACCCGCGCCCTCGACGCACGCCTGGCGGTGCTGCGCCAGGCAGGCGGCGACAGCCAGTTGGCCGCGGCCCGCTCTGCGCAACAGCGCACGCCCATCATCACGGCGATCAAGGTGGAGAACGATTCAAAGGTCAGCGATGACGTGATCCGCTACTACATCCGCCAACCCATCGGCGAGCCGCTGGAGCTGGAGCGCCTGGAGACCGACATGGGTACCCTCTACGGCCTGGACTACTTCGACCGGGTGCAGTACCGCGTGGTGCACAAGGGCGACGACAACACACTGGTGATCAACGCCCGAGGCAAGCGCGGCGGCACCGACTACCTGCGCCTGGGGCTAAACCTGTCCGACGACATGCGCGGCGACAGTGCCTTCAATCTGGGTGCCAGTTATCGGGTGAATGGCATCAACCGCCTGGGCGCCGAATGGTTGACCCGGGCACAGATCGGCGATCAGCAGGAACTGTACAGCGAGTTCTACCAGCCGCTGGACGTGGGTTCGCGCTACTTTGTCGCGCCGTACCTGTCCCTTGGCTCGCAGAACATCGAAGCGACCCTGGACAACGATCCGGTTGCCGAGTACCGCCTGGAACGCTACGGCTTCGGGCTGAACCTGGGTCGACAGATCGGCACCTACGGGGAAGTGCGCCTGGGCGTGGGCAAGGCCTGGGGTGAGGCCGAAGTGCGCATCGGCGACCAGGACCTGCCCAAGGTCAGCTTCAATGAAGGCTTCTACGAACTGAAATACTCCTTCGACACCCTCGACAACGTGTACTTCCCCCACAGCGGCGAGGACATCGGCCTGACCCTGCGCAAGTACGACCGCTCGCTGGATTCAGACACCGACTACCGCCAGTGGCAGTTCAACATCGACAAGGCGTTGAGCTACGGGCCGAACACCTGGGTATTCGGCGGCCGCTACGGCCGTACCCTGGACGATACCGACGTGGTGACCTCCAGCTTCGTGCTTGGCGGCGCTCGTCAGCTATCGGGCTTTCGCCAGGATTCGGTGTCGGGGCAGAACATCAGCCTGATGCGCATGGTCTACTACCGGCGCCTGACACCACGCGCCTACCTGCCGCTGGACTTCCCGCTGTACCTGGGCGGGTCGCTGGAGCGTGGCCGCGCCTGGAACAACGACAACGAGTTCGACAGTGGCTATATCAACGCAGCGAGCATCTTCCTCGGGCTGGACACACCGCTTGGGCCGCTGAACATCAGTTATGGCGCCAACACCGAGCACCAGAAGGCGGTGTACCTGAACCTGGGCCACACCTTCTAGTACGCGCGAAGGCGCGACATAAAAAAACGGATAGGGCGTGAGTCTCTATCCGTTTTCTCGTGCCGCTGAAGCGTAGTACTGTTCTGAAGCGTAGTGCTGTGGTCAGGACTTCTCGAGGTTGCCAAGAATCTTCGCGTGCACGCGCATGCACACCTCCAGATCCGCCTCATCGACGCCAGTGAAGAGTTCGGCGCGCAGGGCATTGGCAATGGTTTCGATCTGATCGATGAGCGGTTTTGCAGGCGGGCACAGCAGGATTTTCTTGGCGCGCCGATCTTCCATGACCGCTTGACGACGCACCAGCCCCTGACTTTCCAGGCTGTCGAGCAGGCGCGCCAGCGTCGGGCCCTCGACACCGACACTTTGCGCCAGCTCGCGCTGGGTCGGCGCTTCGTCGAAACGGGCCAGGTGCAACAGCACCAGCCAGCGGGCCTGGGACAGGTTCAGCCCGGCCAGGCGGCGGTCGAGTTCGGCGCGCCAGCCCCGGGACATCTGGGCCAGCTGCATGCCGAAGCGGTGTTGGTTGTCGGTCAGGGGCATAAGCAACTCGATCGATAGAACTAATTATTAGTCAGCTAATCATGCCCCGGAGTATCAGGCAAGGCTCGGCGAGTGGGAAACGTCCGATAATCAACAAAAAGAATGACAAAGGTCAGGAATGACCGGGAAACCCGGCGTTACCGGCGGCACTCTACGCTCACGGCAGCAGGCACTATTGCCTCAGAGCTCGAACTCCGCCGCCAGCGCCGCACGCACGCAATACAGCACACCTTCCGGCACGCGCTGGCCAAACTGCGGGGCAATGGCCGAAACCGGCGGCAGTTCACCCTCCCCGTCGAGGAATGCGTCCTGTACCTCCATCATCAACTCTTCTGGCAGGTCCAGCGCCTGCTCCAGACTCAGTTCCTGGCGCCCGATGGCCTCGGCCAACAGGCTGTAGACGTTCTTCTCGCTGCAGTTCAACTGCCCGGCGATCTGCGCCGGGGTCATGCCGGCGCGGGCCAGGCTGACCAGTTCGTGCCGCAGGTCGAGCACCACCTTCGGTGCCTCCTCGGTGCCGCCGGCGCCGTTGAGCACCTCCAGGAACGCCTGGCCATAACGCTCCAGCTTGCGCGCACCCACGCCACTGACCTGGGCCATGTCGCTGAGACTGGTGGGCTGGCTGCGCAGCATCTCGAGCAACGTCGAATCGGGGAAGATGACATAAGGCGGCACGCTGTGCTCCTCCGCCAGCTTGCGCCGCAGTGTACGCAGCGCCTCCCACAGCTCGCGCTCCTCGGCACGCACCAATTGGCTGGCCGGGCTGCCGCCGCCGCTGCCCGAGGACTTGGCCACGGTCTGCGGCTTGAGATCACGCCGCAGTTGCAGGTTCACCTCGCCTCGCAGCAGTGGCCGGCAGGTGTCGGACAGACGCAGGCCGCCATAACCTTCGAGGTCGATGTCCACCAG
This sequence comes from Pseudomonas sp. RW10S2, assembly GCF_014268985.1. Taxonomy (NCBI): domain Bacteria; kingdom Pseudomonadati; phylum Pseudomonadota; class Gammaproteobacteria; order Pseudomonadales; family Pseudomonadaceae; genus Pseudomonas; species Pseudomonas sp. RW10S2. The sequence continues at coordinate 17,909 of NZ_JABWRO010000041.1, forward strand.
GCCACGGGCAACCAGCTGACGGAACAGCGACCGCCACTCGTGCTCGCCCAGCGCCTTGCCGACCCCGAATACCGACAGCTTCTCGTGACCGAAATTGCGTATCTTCTCGTTATCCTTGCCCATCAGCACATCGACCAGATGGCCAACCCCATAGCGCTGGCCAGTGCGAAACACGGCCGACAGCGCCTGGCGGGCAGGCTCGGTGGCATCCCAGGTCTGTACCTTGTCGACGCAGTTGTCGCAATGGCCGCAGGGCTGCTCGAGCACCTCGTCGAAGTAGGCCAGCAAAGACTGGCGCCGGCAGCGCGTCTCTTCGCACAGCGCCAGCATCGCGTCGAGCTTGTGCTGTTCGATACGCTTGTGACGCTCGTCGCCTTCGGAGTTCTGCAGCATCTGCTTCAGCATCACCATGTCCTGCAGGCCGTAGGCCATCCAGGCATCGGACGGCAGGCCGTCACGCCCGGCCCGACCTGTTTCCTGGTAATAGGCCTCAAGCGACTTGGGCAGGTCGAGGTGGGCGACGAACCGCACGTTGGGCTTGTCGATGCCCATGCCGAACGCGATGGTGGCGACCATGATCAGCCCTTCCTCGTTGAGGAAGCGGTGCTGGTTGGCCGCGCGGGTCTCGGCAGCCAGGCCGGCGTGATAGGGCAATGCCGGGAATCCCTGCTCGCAGAGGTAGGCGGCGGTTTCGTCGACCTTCTTGCGCGACAGGCAGTAGACGATGCCGGCGTTGCCGCGCCGCTCGCCGAGAAACGCCATCAACTGCTTGCGCGGCGATTCCTTGGGCACGATGCGATAGAAAATGTTGGGCCGGTCGAAGCTCGACAGGAAACGCTCCGCGCCCTGCAGGTGCAGGCGCTGGACGATCTCCTCACGGGTGCGCATGTCGGCAGTGGCGGTCAGGGCGATACGCGGCACATGCGGGAACAGCTCGGCAAGCTGACCCAGTTGCAGGTATTCGGGGCGGAAGTCATGCCCCCATTGCGACACGCAATGCGCTTCGTCGATGGCGAACAGCGAGATATCCAGGTCGCGCAGGAACTCCAGCATGCGTGGCTGCACCAGGCGCTCAGGCGCCAGGTAGAGCATCTTTACCTCGCCGCGGCGCAGGCGCCCAGCCAGGTCGCGCTGCTGCTCGGGGCTGAGCGTCGAGTTCAGCGCGGCCGCAGCCACCCCCAGCTCATCGAGGGTGGCGACCTGGTCGTCCATCAACGCGATCAGCGGCGAGACCACGACGGTAAGGCCAGGGCGCAGCAGGCCTGGCACCTGGAAGCACAGCGACTTGCCACCCCCGGTGGGCATCAGGACCAGTGCATCGCCCCCGTTGGCCACGCATTCGATGATCGCCGCCTGGCGACCTCGGAAACTGTCGTAGCCGAAGATGTCCTTGAGGACGCGCTGAGCCTGTTCGAGCATTTGCCACTCCAAATCGCCGTACCATCCTGGACACAGGCTGGACGATAAATCCGCCGCGCACACGTCGAATGCGTAAGCGGTTTTTGCCGGGCGGCGCAGAAACGCCAGCTGGCTTGAAAAACTGCGGAGTATACCCGAGTGCCCTGCTCTGCGGCAGGCTCCGGTGACAGACGTTCCCTTTGCCCCGCCGAGGCTGCAAGGTGCTAGAATTCACTATCGTTTATTCCCCAAGGTAGCCCTGTAATGTCCTTCGCCGAGCAACTGACCCGCCTGCAAGCCTTCCTCGACGCCGATGAGCTGCACGAAGAAGCGCTGGACTACGTCGCCGCACACGGCTACCTGACCGCGCTGTCGATCTGTGCCGAGGACGTTCCCGAGCGCGAATGGATCGACGCGCTTTTCGCCGAAGAACCTCACTACGCCAGCGAAGCCCAGCGCACCGAGATCGAAGCGACGCTGGTGGCCCTCAAGGGCCACATCGCTCGCCAACTGGCCAGCGACGAGGAATTCGACCTGCCTTGCGAGCTGGACCTGACCGACGAGCCGGACGATTCCGACCTGCGCGGCTGGTGCATCGGCTTCATGGAGGGCGTGTTCCTGCGTGAAGAGGCCTGGTTCGAGAACGCCGAAGAGGAAGTCAGCGAAATGCTGCTGCCGATCATGGTTGGCTCGGGCCTGTTCGACGAACAGCCTGAGTTCGCCGACATCGCCAGCAACGCCAACCTGCAGGACGACATGGTCGTGCAGATTCCCGAGGCACTGAGCGCGCTGTTCCTGCTGCTGCACGCGCCGGAAGAAAAGCCGGCCCTGCTCAAGCCGCGCCACCACTGATTCGCAGTGGTGCGCTACCTGCTGCTGGCCGTCGGCTGGCTCAGTGTCGCGCTAGGGGTGCTGGGGATCTTCCTGCCGGTGTTGCCCACCACCCCTTTCCTGCTGCTGGCGGCGGCCTGTTTCGCCCGCAGCTCGCCGCGCTTCCACGACTGGCTGGTGAACCACCCCAGGCTCGGGCCGTGGATTCGCGACTACCTCAACGGCGAAGGTATCCCGCTCAAGGGCAAGGTCTACGCCATCGGCCTGATGTGGGCGAGCATCGGGCTGTCGTGCTACCTGGTGCCGCTGTTCTGGGCCAGGGCCTTCATGCTCACCAGCGCCGTGCTGGTCACCCTCTACATCCTCAAGCAGAAGACCCTGCGCCATCCGTAAAACCGGACAGACCGGTTACACCGTATCCACCTTCAACGAATGATCGTTGAGCATGGCGCTGATGACGGTCGCGGTATCGTGCCCCGCCGCGATCATGCCCCCCGCTCCCGCCGTCACCCCGTAATGCTGGGCCAGGTCGACGCCGGCAAGATCGATGGTCTGCGTCGCCGCAGCACCCGCCACACTACTGACCTCAATGGTCGAGACCACATTGACCCCACTGCCACTGACCTTGAAGTGCAGGTAGTCATCCAGCGAGGCTGCCGTAGCATTCTCGCCTTGCAGCAATTGCGACAGGTCGAGCCGGTCGCTGCCCGGCGTGAAGTCGGTCACCCGGTCGTGCCCGGTATCGCCTTTCTGCCAGACGAAGGTATCGTTGCCGCTGCCGCCGGTGAGGGTGTCGTTGCCTGGCCCGCCAATGAGGATGTCGTTACCGCCACCGCCGATGAGAATGTCGTCCCCCAGGCCACCACTGAGCACATTGTCCCCCTCGTTGCCGATCAGCGTGTCGTTGTAGTCCGAGCCGATCAGGTTCTCGATGCTGACCAGGGTGTCGAGGCCCGCCCCGCCGGTGTTCTGCGCACCGACATGGCCGAGATCGACCGTGACCCCGGCCGTCGCCGACGCGTAGCTGGCGGTGTCATTGCCGGGCCCGCCGTACAGCAGGTCGTTGCCGGGGCCACCGATCAGCAGATCATCTCCCTCCCCGCCGTACAGGGCATCGTTCCCAGCCCCTCCCACCAGCACATCGTGGCCGGCACCACCGTTCAAGGTGTCGTCGCCATTGCCCGCCAGCAGTACATCGTCGCCTGCCGTGCCCTGCAAGGTGCTACCGGCCTGATAGGTGATGTCCACCGCCCCGGAGGCGCTGCCGCCATGGTTGTCGCTGAGCGTGTAGCTGCCCTGGTAGACCTCGTTCTCGGCATGGCTGTAGTCGATCACCAGGCTCAGCTTGTAGTTCTCCGCCGCCTTGCTGTTGCCCAGGGCATTCTCGCTGTTGATCACGTGAATGCTGTACACACCGTCGTGGCTGGCGGTGAAGCTGCCACCGTCGGCGATCGGCTGATAGCTGCCGTTGGCATCCTTCCACTCCAGCATCAGGTTGCCTGCCGGGCGGTCATGGTCGAGGCTGAGGCTCTCACCCTTGCGCAGGGTCACGGTCAGGGTGTCCTCATCGTTGGCATTGCCGGTGCTGATCGAACCCAGGTACCCAGCAATCACCAAGGCCGCCGTCATGGAGCCCGAGATCGCCGTGAAGTCACTGCGCGCCAGGTCCTTGAGCTGGTTCTCGAGCTTGTTGGCGGTGCCATCGAACTTGAGCGTCTGTGCCTGGCTGCCTGCCGTGAAGCCCGCGCCCTTGTCGGCAAAGCCCGTGTTGAAGGTGATGGGCGCAGCGCTCAGGTGGTCGTGATCCGCATCGCTGTCATTGGCCAGCAGCGCCTGGGCCGGGACGGTGACGCTGGCACCGGTGATATTGGTGATGATGTGGTCGGCACCCGCCACTGGCGCGCTGTTGCTGTTGATCTTCACCACCAGGCTGGCGCTGCTGGTGTCGCCGTCGTTGTCGCTGACAGTGAAGCCGAACTTCTCGACCTGGCTGCTGCCGGTATCCTTCGGCGGCGTGTAGGTAAATTCACCAGTGTCCATGTCCACCAGCAGCGTGCCACCGAGCGCAGTCTTGATCGACAGCGTGTTGCCGCTGGTATCGAAGCTGGCCTTGTCCGGCCCTCCGGCAACGCTGTAGCCCCCCTGCCCAGCATTGGCCTTGGGATCGAAGGTGTAGGTGGTGCCATCGACCAGCAGCGCCTTGATGAAGCCGCCATCGGCACCAAAGTGCCCGCCACTCATCAGGCTGCCGGTGATCGGCGCCCCCTGCACAGTGCCCGACAGCACGGCGCTGAGCTGGCTGAGGTCGGTAACCACCACGGAGCCCGTATCCACATGGCTGCTGCCGTCGTAGGCCAAGGGGTCGAGGTTGGCCTGGTTGACGCCAGTGCCCAAGCCAATGGCGTAGGACTTGATCCCGTTGTTATCGAGGAAGCTTTCCCAGGCCGCTTCGCGCACCGCTGTCATCGAATGATTGTCAGTGGGCACGCCATCGGAGAAGAAGTAGCTGATGTTCTGCGCCCCCGCGATCTTGCCACTGCTGGCAAAGGCCTCCTGGGCCTTGATGGCCGCCGAATCGTAGTAGGTCGAACCGTCGGCGGTCAGCCCGGCGACGATGCTCTTGGCCTCGGCGATCGATACCCAGACCGGCGTCTTGACCCAGGCCCCGGTGGCGAAGGTGACGATTTGCACCTTGATATCGCCAATGTCGTCGTACTTGTCGAGCAAGGCGTTGATCGCCTGCTTTGCCAGGGCCAGACGGCTCAGCCCCTGCACACCAGAGGCAAAGTTCATGCTGCCGGAGACATCGATCACCAGCAGGATATTGGAGTCCACCTGGCCGGGCGTGATGCTGCGTTCGGCGCACACGGCCTTGGGCACATCATCGACGATGGAAATGGCAATGGTGCTGGTGACACTGTTGCCCAGCGAATCGGTGGCCTTGTAGGTGAAGTACTCGACAACCCGATTGGCGCCATCGTCCGCACCGCCCGGGGTTTTCGGTGCCGAGGTCAGGGTGTAGGTGTAGGAACCATCGGCGTTGATCTGAATTTGCCCGAACTGGCCGACAGCATTGCCCACCAGGCTATAGGTCAATGCCCCGACACCGCCGCCGACCGACCCCACCAGACTGCCGGAGGCGGTTTCCGCCGTTGAATGCGGGTCACTGCCAGTGACCGTGCCCGCCGCCAGGTCGTTGCCGTCCTTGACCAGGTCCAGCGCCTTCTCGTACACGGTGACGTCACGATCCTCACAAGCCACCAGCTTGCTGTCCTGCACATCGATGGTGATGGTCGTGGTGCTCTCGTCACCATCGGCATCGCGAATGGTGTAGACGAACACGTCGCTAGCGCCGGCCTTGGACACACTGTCAGGGTTGGCGTGATAAGTCGCATTGCCTTGGGCATCGAGGGTCAGGTAGCCGTACTGGCCCATGACCTGACTGCCAAGCTGGCCAATCGCCGAGGTCGAGGTGTCGCTGCCGGCGCGGACGCCGACCACATACTGACCGTCTGCCCGCACATCGGCACCGACAATGTCGTTGTCCAGCACATTGCCGCTGACCACGCCGCCTTCAGTCACACTGGCCACATCGCAATGGGCCTTGGGTACATCGTCGACGATGGTGATGACGATGGTGCTGGTAGTCGAGTTACCTACGGAGTCCGTCACTTGATAGGTGAAGGACTCGGTCAGACTGTTCGCATCGTCATTGACGTTGCCCGGCGTTTTCGGCGCTGAGGTCAGGGTGTAGGTGTAGGAACCATCGGCATTGAGCTGGAGCTGGCCATATTGCCCCGTGGCATTGCCCACCAGGCTGAAGGTCAGCGCGCCAACACCACCACCCACCGAGCCCGCGAGGCTGCCGGACGCGGTTTCCGCTGTCGAGTGCGGGTCACTGCCGGTGACATTGCCTGCGGCCAGGTCGTTGCCATCCTTGTTCAGGTCCAGTGCTTTTTCATACACCTTCACTTCACTGTCTTCGCAGGCCACCAGCTTGCTGTCGTGCACATCGATGGTGATGGTCGTGGTGCTCTCGTCGCCATCGGCATCACGGATGGTGTAGACGAACACATCGGTAGCGCCGGCCTGGGACACGCTGTTGGGGTTGGCATGGTAGGTCGCGTTGCCCTGGGCATCGAGGGTCAGGTAACCGTACTGGCCCATGATCTGGCTGCCGACCTGGCCAATCGCCGAGGTCGAGGTGTCGGAGCCGGCACGCACGCCGACCACGTACTGGCCGTCCCCGCGCACATCGGCACCGACAATGTCGTTGTCCAGCACATTGCCGCTGACCACGCCGCCTTCAGTCACGCTGGCCACATCGCAGTGCGCCTTGGGCACATCGTCGACGATGGTGATGACGATGGTGCCGGTGGTCGAGTTGCCGAGCGAATCTTTCACCTGGTAGGTGAAGGACTCCGTCAGCGTGTTCGCGCCGTCATTGACGTTGCCCGGCGTTTTCGGCGCCGAGGTCAGTGTATAGGTGTAGGAGCCGTCGGCATTGAGCTGGATCTGCCCGTACTGACCTGCGGCGTTGCCTACCAGGGTGAAGGTCATCGCCCCGATACCACCACTCACCGACCCGGCCAGCGAGCCCGACGCCGTCTCGCCCGGGGAGTGTGGATCGCTGCCGGTAACAGTGCCTGGCGCCAGGTCATTGCCGTCCTTCACCATATCCAGCGCCTTCTCGTACACCGTCACGCCGCCATCAGGCGTTGCGACCAACGAGCAGTCGTGGATATCAATGGTGATGGTGGTGGTGCTCTCGTCACCGTCGGCATCGCGGATGGTGTAGACGAACACATCCGTAGCACCAGGCGGCGCGACACTGTCGGGGTTGGAGTGATAGGTCGCGTTACCCTGGGCATCGAGGGTCAGGTAACCATACTGGCCGACCACCTGGACGCCCAGTTGGCCAATGGCCGAGGTGGAGGTATCACCGCCTGCGCGAACCCCGACCACGTATTTGCCATCAGCCACCACATCGGCGCCGAATACATCATTGACCAGCACGTTGCCACTGACCGTGCCGCCCTCGAAGACATTGGCAAAATCGCTGTGCGCCTTGGGCACGTCGTCAACGATGGTGATGACGATGGTGCTGGTGGTCGAATTGCCCAGCGAATCCTTCACCTCGTAGGTGAAGCTCTCGGTCAGACTGTTCGCCCCATCATTGACGTTATCCGGCGATTTCGGCGCCGAGGTCAGCGTGTAGGTGTAGGAACCATCGGCATTGAGCTGAATCTGGCCATACTGGCCCACCGCATTGCCCACCAGCGTAAAGGTCAGCGCACCGACGCCACCGCTCACGGAGCCCGCCAGGCTACCGGAGGCGGTTTCGCCAGTGGAACTCGGTGTGCTGCCGGTGACAGTACCCGGCGCCAGGTCATTGCCGTCCTTCACCAGGTCCAACGCCTTCTCGTACACCGTCACGCCGTCGTTGGGCCCGGCGATCAGCGAGCAATCCTTGACGTTGATGGTGATGGTCGTGGTGCTCTCGTCACCGTCGGTGTCGCGGATGGTGTAGACGAACACATCGGTGGCACCGGCCGGCGCCACGGCATTCGGGTTGGCATGGTAGGTGGCGTTGCCGGCAGCATCGATGGTCAGGGTGCCATACAGGCCCCCGATCGCGGTATTGAGATTGCCGATGGCCGAGGTCGAGGTGTCGGACCCCGCCCGCGCACCCACCACCACATTGCTGGTCCCAGCCTGGTCGGCGCCCAACTGATCGTTAAGCAGCACGTTGCCGCTGACCGTGCCACCCTCCACCACGCTGGCCGAGTCGGGCTGCGCCTGGGGTACGTCGTCGACGATGTTCACATCCAGGGTGGCCGTGGCGCTGCTGCCATCGGTGTCCTGGGCGATCACGCTGAAATGCTCGCTCAGGCTGTTGGTGCCCTCGCCCGCAGGATGGCCTTCGTTACCGAGCAAGGTGTAGCTGTAGCTGACCACGCCGGTGGCCGGGTTGTAGCCGGTGATGGTCAGGGTGTTGCCCAGCGCGGTCGTGATCGACTGCGGGAAACCCGCCACGATGCCGCCGCTGACCACGCTGATGCCACCGACACTCAGGGTCTGCAGGCCGTCCGGTGCACTGACGGTAAAGCTGCCACTCTGGGTCAGGGCGGTGCTGTCCGGCGCACTGCCGTTGCTTAAGTTTTTCTCGTAGACCGTCAGCTCACCGCCCTTCACATCCAGGCCACCGAGGGTTACCGGATCGTCGAGGTTGGTGATGTTCAGGGTCAGGGTCGCACTGCTGGAGTCACCGTCCGCATCCGTCAGGGTGTAGGTGAAGGTCTCGACGCCATGTCCGCCACCGTTGAGGTTCTTGAAGTCCGCATCCTCGGGGTTGAGCGTGTAGGTGTAGGAGCCGTCCGCAGCAAGCACCAGGGTGCCGTAGGTTCCGACGTAGGTACCGGCCACCACGGGGCCGCCGACCACCCGATCGGCGCCCTGGACGTCGTTGTCCAGCACATTGCCGGTGAGCAGGGTGTGCTGCTCGGTGGCAGTGACCGCGTTGGTATCGTTGACCGCCGTGGGCACATCGTCGCGAATGATCACGTCCAGCGAGCCACTGGCGACGTCGCCATCCGTGTCGCTGACCAGCACCGGGAAATGCTCGCCGAGTTCATTGCTGCCTGCCCCGTCCGGATGGTGCTCGGCGCCGGTGAGGGTGTAGCTGTAGCTGACGACACCCGTGGACGGGTTGTAACCGGTGATGGTGAGGACGTTGCCAAGGCCCGTGGTAATGGACTGGCCCACACCGGTCACCACACCGGCAGTCACCACGTTGATACCGCCGACGCTGAGGTTGAACACACCATCCGGCGCGACCACGGTGAAACTGCCGGATTGGGTCAGGGCTGCCGGGTTGCTGGCCGATCCCAATGGCAGGTTTGCCTCGTTGAGGGTCAGTTCGGCGGGGCTCAGGTCCAGCCCGCGCAGGGTGACAGGATTGTCCGGCGGTGTAACGGGAGGATTCACAGGTGGATTGATCGGCGGGTTTACAGGGGGATTGACCGGCGGATTGAGCGGCGATCCGAAGGGCCCTGCGTTGTTGTCGGCGTCCAGGGTGCCGATGTAACGGTTGGCCAGTTCCGGAATACCGTTGAAGCCGGCGGTGGGGAAGCCGATGGTCGGATCGACCCGTCCGGCCACCTCGGTCAGCAACACGAAACTGTGCCCGCCCCCCAAGGCCCCGGGCGCTCCGTTGGCGCCAGGCCCGGCGGCGGGTGCTTCGCCCTCCTGCGTCGGGTCGGCACCTGCGGCAATGGCTTGCTGCAGACGCTCGACATCGCTGAGCTGCGCCTGGCTGGGAAGCGGATCAGGAGCTTGTACGTGGGGAGCACGGTTGGCCAACAGGTCCGGGGTCATTTCCAGGCTGCTGCCTCGTCCCAACGTCAGCTCGGCGCCGTTGTGCAAACGTACGGCCACAGCACCGGCGGCTCCGGTTTCCAGTTGCTCGCCAGCGAACAGGCGGTCGCCCTCCACCAGCATGCGCTTGGCACCGTCGCTGCCCACCGCGAATACCTGGCCTATGACCTTGCTGACCACGCCAATTGATTTAGCCATGAACGCACGCCTCCCCTGCCGATTGGCTTTCTGCAGCGGCGGACGGGCCAGGTAATGCGGGAAGCGATCCTTTGCGGGGTCTCGCGTCTGTCACAAGGGTGAGAAATCGCCTTCACCAAGACAGATCAACGCGTGCGGTAGTGGGAATTGGCCATTATTATAATGCCAATTTTTTGTCGCCAAATTCCGCCGTCGTTGTCCTCTCCAGGGTCCTTAGCTGCAAAAAATCTGGAACTTTCTCCGAAGCCCGGAAATCAGGTACTGCAGCCGATTTACCCGGGCGCTTGAATAGAACAATGTCTCGGTTTGCTTAGACCGCATAAGTTTTTTTTCGCATATACCTTATGAAAAAATCTTCTTAGCTTGCCCGTTAAATGTTCTTAGCTCTGTTGTTACAAACCTGAAACGGTTTCAACTCAATTTTTCGTCATTTTTTTGGCGAATCGCAGGACTTTTTTAAAGACCAGGGAGAAGTACCCCATGCGCGTGTTAACCCCCATCACCAGTGCGATCCTGTTGGCCATGGCCTGTGCCAACGCTCAGGCGATGTCGATCACCGAGGCTGTCCAGAGCGCCGTGGACTACCACCCTCAGATCAGTTCCAATCGCAACAGCAAGCTGTCGGCCGATGAGGATGTGAAGTTCGCGCGCGGAGGCTACTACCCCAGCGTCGACCTGGTGGCCGGTTATGGCCGCCAGCGCTCGGACAACCTCAATACGCGCGGCATCAACCCCGACGGCACGCGCAACCACAACAAGGAAACCCTCAACTACACACAGTCCGAGCTGCGCCTGCGGCAGATGATCTTCGACGGCTTCAACACCGCCAACGAAGTCGGGCGCACCGAATCGGTGGCCACCTCGCGCGCGTACTACACCCAGGCCATCGCCCAGGATGTCGCCCTGCGCGCCATCGAGGTGTACCTGGAAGTGCTCAAGCGCCGTGAGCTGGTGACCCTGGCCAAGAACAACCTGCAGGCACACCTGCGCGTCAACGACCAGATCGGCCTGCGCAGCGAGCGCGGCGTGGGCAGCACCGCCGACCTCGACCAGTCCCGCGCCCGTCGCGCCCTGGCGGAAAACAACCTGGACACCGCCGAGGTCGACCTGGCCGACGCCGAGGCCAACTTCTACAGCGTCATCGGCCGCCAGCCGGACGAACTGGAAACGCCGACCTCGATCAAGATCCAGATGCCCGGCACCCTCGATGAAGCCCGCCAGGGCATGCGCGAGAACAACCCGTACCTCAAGTCCGCCCAGGCCGATGTCAACGCTGCAGAGAAACAGTACGAAGTGGCCAAGTCGCCGTTCTATCCACGCCTGGACGCAGTGCTGGCCACCGGTGCCAACAACAACCTGGGCGGCGAGCGCGGCCACAGCAACAACGACTGGCAGGCCGGCGTCGAGCTCAGCTACAACCTGTTCCGCGGCGGCAGCGACAAGGCGCGCCTGCAGTCCGATGCGCACAAGATCAACCAGGCCATGGACATCCGCAACAACGCCCTGCGCGAGCTCACCGAGAACCTGAGCCTGGCCTGGAACGCCATGAACAACGCACGCAAGCAGACCCCCAGCGCCCGTGAATACGCCGAGACCACCCAACGCGTGCGTGGTGCCTACCAGGACCAGTTCGGCCTGGGCCAGCGCACCCTGCTCGACGTGCTCGACAGCGAGAACGAGCTGTACAACGCCAACCGTCGCTACACCGAGGTGCGCTACACCGAAGAGTTTTCCATGTACCGGGTGCTGGCGACCATGGGCGAGTTGCTGAGCAAGCAGCGCATCTCGCTGCCACCGGAAGCCATCGCCAAGACCGAAGTGCGCAATGAGGCGCAGTTGCCCGATATGCGCTAGGCCCTGCGAAAGGCGGCTGTAGCCCCCTGCAGCCACTTCCCGTCCACCGCGGCAGGAGTAGGCCATCGTGACCAGTATGCAAAGCACGCAGCCCAACCTGGCTGCGGATGATCCATTGCTCGATGGCCTGCTGATCCTGTGCAAGGTTCATGGGTGCCCGGCCAGCCGCGCCAGCCTGTGTGCCGGCCTGCCGCTGGCCGACCAGCGCCTGAGCCTCGAACTGCTGCCCCGAGCCGCCGCACGCGCCGGGCTGCAGGCGCGAGTACTGCGCCGCGAGCTAGGCGCCATCAGCCCGCTGAACCTGCCGGTACTGTTGCTGCTCGGTGACGGGCGCAGCGCCGTGCTGCAACGCTGGAGCGAAGATGGACGGGCGCTGATACTGCCGTGCGAGGCCGAAGGTGGCGAGCAATGGGTCGAGCGCCAGGCGCTGGAGCAGGCCTACAGCGGGCAAGCCCTGTTCGCCCGCCCGCGACATACCCTCGAAGACCTGCGTACGCCACTGCTGCCACGGGTCGAAGCCTGGTTTCGCGACACCCTCAAGCATTCACGCTGGCTATACAGCGATGCCCTGCTGGCCAGCCTTCTGATCAACCTGCTCGGGCTGATGGTGCCGCTGTTCGTGATGCAGACCTACGACCGCGTGGTGCCCAACCAGGCACTCTCGACCCTGTGGGTGCTGGTCATCGGCCTGTTCATCGGTACCGCCTTCGAGCTGGTACTGCGCATGGTCCGCGCGCACCTGCTGGACCAGGCCGGCAAGAAGACCGACCTGATCCTGTCCGCCACACTGTTCGAGCGCATCACCGGCATGGCCATGAAAGCACGTCCGGCCAGCATCGGCGGCTTCGCCCAGAGCATCCACGACTTCCAGGGCCTGCGCGAATTCCTCACCGCCGTCACCCTGACCAGCATCATCGACCTGCCCTTCGTGGTGCTGATGCTGCTGGTGATCGGCCTGCTCGGCGGCTGGCTGGTGCTGATCCCGCTGGTGGCCTTCCCGCTGGCGGTGGGTGTGGCGTTGTTCATCCAGATACGCCTGCGCGATACGGTGCAGAAAAGCCTGAGCCTCGGCGCCGTGCGCCAGGCCTTGCTGATCGAAACCCTTGGCGGCCTGGAAACCCTCAAGGCCTGCGGCGCCGAAAGCGAACGCCAGTATCTGTGGGAACACACCAACGGCGCCATCGCCCGTCTCGACGCCCATGCCCGCAACCTGTCGGCCCTGGCCAGCAACGGCACGCTGTTCATCCAGCAGTTCTGCGGCATGGCCACCATCGTCGCGGGGGTCTACTCGATCATCGCCGGCAGCCTCAGCGTGGGCGCCCTGGTCGCCTGCTACATGCTCGGCAGCCGGGTGCTGGCGCCGCTGGGCCAGATCGCCGGGCTGATCACCCGCTACCAACAAGCGCAATTGACCATGCGCAGCACCGACGCACTGATGAGCTTGCCGCAGGAGCGCCAACCCGGCCAGCAGGCACTGGAGCATACGGCGCTGCAGGGCGGCCTGGGCATCAGCCACGTGACCTTCCGCTACCCCGGCCAGGTTGCCGCTGCCCTGAACGACATCAACCTGTCGATCAAACCCGGGGAGCGCATCGGCATCATCGGCCGCAGCGGTTCGGGCAAGAGCACGCTCGGGCGGTTGTTGATGGGGTTTCATCACCCTGACGAAGGCCAGGTGCTGCTGGACAACCTCGACCTGCGCCAACTGGATATTGCCGACCTGCGCAACCAGCTGGGCTATGTCGCCCACGACATGCCCCTGCTGGCAGGCAGCCTGCGCGACAACCTAACCTTGGGCGCACGCCACGTCAGCGACGCGCGCATGCTCGAAGTCGCCGAGCTGACCGGCGTCAGCGAACTGGCCCGCCAACATCCGCAGGGCTTCGACCGCCCGCTGGGCGAGCGTGGCCAACTGCTCTCCGGCGGTCAGCGCCAGGCCGTCCTGCTGGCCCGCGCACTGTTGCTGGAGCCGCCGATCCTGATCCTCGACGAACCCACCAGCCACATGGACAACAGTAGCGAAGACCAACTGCGCCAACGCCTGCTGGCCTGGGTGCCCGGCAAGACCCTGCTGCTGGTCACCCACCGCAGCTCGATGCTCAGCCTGGTGGACCGCCTGGTGGTACTGGACAACGGCAAGGTGGTGGCCGACGGGCCGAAGGACGCGGTGATCGACGCCCTGCGCAAAGGCCGTATCGGCGCAGCCCTGTAAACGACGTCAAGAACGGCGCTGCCAGAGGCTCCGTGGTTTTCATCGGAGGTAGACATGCCCCTCAGCCAAAGCGTTCGCAGCCATCTCGCCGGCGCCGACAAGCATGCCGAGCGCGACTACATGCCGGAGCTGGCCGGCGCCACCCTGCAGGACTCGCCGCGCCTGTCGCGCATCACGGTGTGGCTGGCAGCAGCGCTGTTGCTGGTGGCCCTGGTCTGGGCCAAGTTCGCCGTGCTCGACGAGGTCACGGTCGGCGAAGGCAAGGCCATCCCCTCGAGCAAGGTGCAGGTGATCCAGAACCTCGAAGGCGGCATCGTCACCGAGATCTTCGTGCGCGAAGGACAGATGGTCGACAAGGGCGCCACCCTGCTGCGCCTGGACGACACCCGCTTCAAGTCGAACAAGGGCGAGAGCGAAGCCGACCGCTACGCCCTGACCGCACAGGTCGAGCGCCTGTCGGCCGAATCCGAAGGGCGCCCCTTCGCGCTGTCGGACGAAATCCGCGCCAAGGCACCGCAGGTGGCCGAGGACGAAATCGCCCTCTATCAGTCGCGTCAGCGCCGGCTCACCAGCGAGAAGCAGACGCTCAACGAACAACTGCGGCAGAAGACCCAGGAGCTCGCCGAATTCCGCTCCAAGGTCGATCAGTACCGTTCAGCGGTAGGGCTGCTGCAGCAAGAGCTGGACATGTCGTCGCCACTGGTGAGCAAAGGCGCCATTTCTCCGGTGGAGATCCTGCGTCTCAAGCAGCGCAGCGTCGAAGCCCGCGGCCAACTGAACGCGACCAACCTGGCCATTCCTCGCGCTGAAGCGGCCATTGCCGAGATTCGCAGCAAGATCCAGGAGTCCGAGGCGAGTTTTCGTTCCGACGCGGCCAAGGAGCTCAATGACAAGCGCACGGAATTGTCGAAGATCACCGCCACCAGCATCGCCATCGACGACCGGGTCAACCGCACCACCGTGGTGTCGCCAGTGCGTGGCATCGTCAAGCTGCTCAAGGTCAACACCATCGGCGGCGTGGTCCAGCCCGGCAGCGACCTGGTGGAGATCGTGCCGATCGAGGACAACCTGCTGATCGAGGCCAAGGTGCGCCCGCAGGACGTGGCGTTCCTGCATCCGGGGCAGGTGGCGATGGTCAAGTTCAGTGCCTACGACTACACCATCTATGGCGGGCTCAAGGCCAAACTCGAGCTGATCAGCGCCGACACTGTCACCGACGACAAGGGCAATGCGTTCTACCTGATCCAGGTGCGCACCGAGAAGAACCATTTGGGCGGGGACAACAAGCCGCTGCTGATCATCCCGGGGATGACCGCGACGGTGGACATCATCACCGGGCAGAAGAGCGTGCTGGATTACCTGCTCAAGCCGGTGATGAAGGCCAGGACCGAAGCAATGCGCGAGCGGTGAGGGCCGTGGGATTGGTGGTGGCCTTTTCGCGGGCAAGCCCGCTCCTACAGGGGCCCCACAGCATTCAGAATGCTATGGGGCAGTCCAATTTGTGGGAGCGGGCTTGCCCGCGAAAAGGCCCCCGCCAATCCGTCATCCTTGCCCATGATTCCGAGCAAAGGTCTCAGCCCCCATGGCGCTGATCTGCCCCTCGATCAATGCCTCGAACGGCCTGAGCAATTCATCGAAATTCGCGGGTTGTTCCAACACATTCAACACCTGCACCACCGCCTCCAAGGTCGACAGCGCACCCTCCTGCGGCGCCTTGCGCAGCCGGTAACGCGAGGGCTGCACCTGGCCAAGCGTCACCCGCGGCAGTCCCCCCAACAGCGGATTGAGGTACAGCAGCTTGCGTGCCTTGCGCCAGGTCCCGTCTGGGACGATCAGCAGCAGCGGCAACGCATCGCCTTCGCCATAGGCCGACACCACCTCAGCCTGCTCGCCCGGGAACAACAGCGCCGGACGATAGCCGGGGGTGGCCAGCAGTGCAGGAAGATCCTCGAAGACTTCGCCAATCACCAGCTCGGCATTGCGCAGCCCCAACGCAGCCAGGCGGGCGGTGTTCAGGGCGTGGCTGGTTTCACTGGGGTGCTGCAGCAGGACCACGCGGGTGCGGCTGTCGAGTGACGGGATCAGTGGGCAAAGGCAATGGGCGAGCGGACGCTGGCAGCGCTCGCAGCGGGGTCTGGGCATGGGGGTCTCCGTTGGCGCAGGGATTTTGCCATATGCCGGAACTGTATGCCGGAAATCGAGGCCCGCGTTGCGGCCCCCCCCTCTAACGATTGAACCGCTCCGCCAGGCTATGCAGGTACTCCGCCATCCGCTCCAGATCCTGGCTGATCTCAGCCCCCTGCTTCGCCTGCCCGGCGCTTTCGTCGCACAGGTGGGCAATGCGCACGATCTGCTGGTTGATATCCTCCGCCACATGGCTCTGCTGCTCGGACGCGGTCGCTATCTGCTGGCTCATGCCGGTAATGCGGCTCACCGCCTGGACGATGCCGGTCAGTGCCGACTGCACCGCCTCGACGCTGTGCACGCTATCGCGAGAAATCTGCTCGCCGCGGCTGGCGCTGCTCACCGCGCGCTCGGCACCGGCACGCAGCGAGGCAATGATCTGGTGGATTTCCTCGGTGGAGGTGCGGGTGCGCTGGGCGAGCGAACGCACCTCATCGGCCACCACCGCAAAGCCCCTGCCCTGTTCCCCGGCACGCGCCGCTTCGATGGCGGCATTGAGCGCCAGCAGATTGGTCTGCTCGGCAATCGAGGTGATCACATCCACCACACTGCCGATCGACTGGGTCTGCTCGGCCAGGGCATTGACTGCCTGGCCGATGTCGTTCACCGCCTCGCTCATGCTGCCCATGGCGCGCAGGCTCTGCTGGGCCAGGTCACTGCCCTGCTGCGCCAGCTGGTCGGCATCGTCGGCCGCGTGGGCGGTACTCTGCACGTTATGGGTGACCTGCTGGATGGTCGCCGCCATCTGCGCGATAGCGGTCGCCGACTGGTCGGTTTCGCTGCGCTGTCGGTCGAGCATCTGCGCCTGGGCATCGGACAGTTCCGCTGACTGCGCGGCCCGTGACTTGACCCCGACGCCAGCATCCACCAGCCGCGTGAGCGCAGTCTGCAGACGCGCCTCTTCGCTGATGATCGCCAGGTCGAGCTGACCGCGCAGGCCCGGGTTGTCACTGTAGGTCAGGGCGACCAGCGGACTGGTGAAGGCCTTGGGATGCTCGGCCAGGGTACGGCGAATGGCCTGGTTCTGCCGGTGTTCGATCAGGTACCAGGCACTGAACAGGCTGACCATCAGCAGGCCCAGCGCCGCATAGGGCGGTAGCCACAGGTAGCCTGTCGCCGCAATCAGCCCGGCACCCACCAGTGGCCAGCCAGTCCCCAGGCCATGCGCCAGCCGCGCCGCCCAGGGCACCGGCGAGCGTTCGGCCCGCAGGCGTGCGTACAACGCTTCGGCACGACGAATCTGTTCGCGAGTCGGCACCGAGCGCACCGACTCGTAGCCACTGATGCGACCGTTCTCGTAGACCGCCGTGACATAGGCGCTGACCCAGTAGAAGTCGCCGTTCTTGGCGCGGTTCTTCACCACGCCCATCCACGGCTTGCCTTGCTTGATGGTTTCCCACATATGGCCGAACACCGACGGCGGCATGTCGGGGTGGCGCACCAGGTTGTGCGGCTGCCCCACCAACTCGTCGTAGGTGAATCCGCTGATCGCCACGAACGCGTCGTTGCAGTAAGTGATCCGGCTGTTCAGGTCGGTGGTGGAAATCAACCGCTGCTCGCTGGAGAACGTTCTTTCATGCTCGGTTACGGGCAGATTCGTGCGCATCTCGGGCGGTCCTTGCTTGTGTAGATGAGAGGGAAATTTCATCAAAGCAAGTAAAGGTTTAGCAGAGCTTTTTCACGTGCGGGATCAGCATTTGCAAGAAAAGTTCCCGACCTGACGGAATGTATTTTCGGCAACGCCGATCAGCCCACATTCAACTGCGACTTGAGCAGGTCGCGGAAGGTCTGGATCAACGGTTCGCGGCTGCGCCCACGGCGGATGATCAAAGAGAATGGCGCCTGATAGCCGAAGGTAGACGGCGACAACACCCGCAGATCACCTTTGTCGGCCCAGGCCTGGGCATAGTGCTCGGGCAGGTAACCGATGTAGGCACCGGACAGGATCAGGATCAACTGCGCCTCCATGCTCTCCACGGTCGCCGCGCTGTGCTTGAAACCGTGCCGGGCCAGTTCCGCCTGGCTCCAGTAACCCCGCCCGACCATGCGTTGCTGAGTGATGACCTGCGCCGGAATGCGCCGCTCGCTGAACAGCGGGTGGCGGCTGCTGCAGTACAGCCAGTGCTGCTCGCGGTACAACGGCAGGTACACCAGGCCGCTCATGCGCGAAGAGAAGGCGCCGATGGCCAGGTCCAGGCGGTTGTCCTGCACACCCAGCTGCAGCTCGTAAGGGCTGGACACCGACAGGTGCAAGTGCACGGCCGGGTGTTCCTGGCTGTAGGCGCCGATCGCCTCGGCCAGGGGCAGCGCGCGATCGCCAACGGTGGAGTCGATCACCCCCAGGTTGAGGGTGCCGCGCAGCTCACCCTTGAGCGCCGCGGCGTATTGCTCGAAACCGTCGAGCTCGCCCAGCAGGCGCAAGGTCTCCTGGTGGAACAGCTCGCCCTTGCTGGTCAGGCTGAAACCACCACGCCCACGGTGGCACAGCACCAGGCCCAGGGCGCTTTCCAGCTGGCTCATGTAGGTGCTGATGGCCGACGTGGAAAGGTTGAGGTCGCGCTGGGCATTGGCGAAACCCTGGTGGCGCACCACGCTGGCAAAGATGCGCAACAGTTTCAGGTCGGGCAGCGATGAGGCCATGGCGCACGGGTTCCGTCGAGTGGAAATGCGCCAGAGTCTACCGCGCCTGCGCGTCGATAGTTCAGAAATTCCTGAAGTAAGTATTTGTCGGTAGCGATTCTTCCCGCGCACTACCTTGCGCAGACTTGGCCGAAATGTCCCTGGTCGCCGGCGCCTTCGCGCTTGCCGAGCGTGCCGCGACACAGGTTCGAACAAACAGAACAATCGACCGACTGATGAGGCCCACCGTGGACAAGATTCTCCACCAACCACTGGGCGGCAACGAAATGCCGCGTTTCGGCGGCATCGCCACCATGCTCCGTCTTCCTCACCTGCAAAGCGCCGAAGGCCTGGACGCCGCCTTCATCGGCGTGCCACTGGATATCGGCACCTCGCTGCGCTCCGGCACCCGCTTCGGCCCGCGGCAGATCCGCGCCGAATCGGTGATGATCCGCCCGTACAACATGGCCACCGGCGCCGCCCCGTTCGACTCGCTGTCGGTCGCCGACATCGGTGACGTGGCGATCAACACCTTCAACCTGCTCGACGCCGTGCGCATCATCGAAGAAGCCTACGACGAAATCCTCGAACACAACGTCATCCCCATGACCCTGGGTGGCGACCACACCATCACCCTGCCGATCCTGCGCGCCCTGCATAAAAAGCACGGCAAGATCGGCCTGGTACACATCGACGCCCACGCCGACGTCAACGATCATATGTTCGGCGAGAAGATCGCCCACGGCACCACCTTCCGCCGCGCCGTCGAGGAAGGCCTGCTGGACTGCGACCGCGTGGTGCAGATCGGCCTGCGCGCCCAGGGCTATACCGCCGACGACTTCAACTGGAGCCGCCGCCAGGGCTTCCGCGTGGTGCAGGCCGAAGAGTGCTGGCACAAATCGCTGGAGCCGCTGATGGCCGAAGTGCGCGAGAAGGTCGGCGGTGGCCCGGTGTACCTGTCGTTCGACATCGACGGCATCGACCCGGCCTGGGCGCCAGGCACCGGCACCCCGGAAATCGGCGGCCTGACCACCATCCAGGCGATGGAAATCATCCGCGGTTGCCACGGCCTGGACCTGATCGGCTGCGACCTGGTCGAGGTCTCGCCACCGTACGACACCACCGGCAACACCTCGCTGCTGGGCGCCAACCTGTTGTTCGAAATGCTCTGCGTGCTTCCCGGCGTGGTGCGTCGCTGATCACCTGAAACACTTGCAATACCCAGGCAGGAGCCGTGGGTCAGGGCCATAGAGGCCCGCCAACACTCGATGAGGAGCGCCGGACGCGGTGAGAGCGTCCGAGCGATCGATCTCGCATAATAAAGATAATCGGAGACACCCATGGCCTTGGACATCATTGTTGTACTGATCTACGCCGCTGGCATGCTCGGGCTTGGCTGGTACGGCATGCGGCGGGCGAAAACCCACGAAGACTACCTGGTCGCCGGACGCAATCTCGGCCCGACCCTCTACATGGGCACCATGGCCACCACCGTGCTCGGTGGTGCATCCACCGTCGGCACCGTGCGCCTGGGCTATGTCCACGGCATTTCCGGTTTCTGGCTGTGCGCGGCCCTGGGCCTGGGCATCATCGCCCTGAACCTGTTCCTCGCCAAACCGCTGCTGCGCCTGCGCATCTTCACCGTGACCCAGGTCCTGGAGCGCCGCTACAACCCGATGGCGCGCCAGGCCAGTGCAGTGATCATGCTGGCCTACGCGCTGATGATCGGCGTGGTCTCCACGCTGGCCATGGGCACCGTGCTGCAAGTGCTGCTCGATGTGCCGTTCTGGATGGCCTTGCTGTTCGGCGGTGGCGTGGTGGTGGTCTACTCGACCATCGGCGGCATGTGGTCGCTGACCCTCACCGACATCGTGCAGTTCGTCATCAAGACCGTGGGCCTGATGTTCATCCTCCTGCCGGTGTGCCTGTACAAGGCCGGTGGCTGGGATGCACTGGTGGCCAAGCTGCCGGCGGCGAGCTTCCAGCTCACCACCATCGGCTGGGACACCATCATCACCTACTTCCTGATCTACTTCTTCGGCATCCTGATCGGCCAGGACATCTGGCAGCGCGTGTTCACCGCACGTGACGAGAAGGTCTGCCAGCGCGCCGGCACCGCCGCAGGCGTGTACTGCGTGATCTACGGCCTGGCCTGCGCGCTGATCGGCATGGCCGCCCATGTGCTGATGCCTGACCTGGCCAACCCGAACAACGCCTTCGCCGAGATGATCAAGACCACCCTGCCCGACGGCATCCGTGGCCTGCTGATGGCGGCGGCACTGGCGGCGATGATGTCGACCGCAAGCGCCGGCCTGCTGGCGGCGTCCACCACCCTGACCGAAGACCTGCTGCCCAAGCTGCGTGGCGGCAAGCGCTCGAGCCTGGGCGTGAACCGCCTGTTCACCCTGCTCACTGGCGTGGCAGTGCTGGTGATCGCCCTGGCGGTGAACGACGTGATCAGCGCCCTGACCCTGGCCTACAACCTGCTGGTCGGCGGTATGCTGATCCCGCTGATCGGGGCGATCTTCTGGAAACGCGCCACCACCCCGGGTGCAATCGCCAGCATGTCGCTGGGCTTTGCCACCGCGCTGTTCTTCATGTTCAAGGACGGCCTGGATGCCAACTCGCCGATCTACTACAGCCTGGCGGTAGGCCTGGTGAGCTTTGTCGTGGTCAGCCTGATGTCGCGTAAACCGACGGCGGCGGTGAACCTGGCCTGATCTCCAGGGCAGAAAATCTCCGGACCAGCCCGCCCCTACCCTGTGGAAGCAGCTGTCTTGTTCAAAATCTAAAGGTCAGCCCAATCTCTGTGGGAGCGGGCTGGTCCCGCGATCACCGGCGAAGCCGGTGCCA